>NZ_JBEXLM010000013.1:0-189937 GCF_040609975.1 Micromonospora sp. NPDC004551
CCGCGGAGCTGATCAGCGACCTCGAACGGGTCTACCGGCGCTCCAAGGAAGCCGACAAGGAACTGACCGAACTGATCGCCTCCACCGGCACCACGCTGATGGACCTGCACGGCATCGGACCCTCCGGCGCCGCCCGGCTGCTGGTCGAGATCGCCGACATCACCCGGTTCCCGAACCGGGCCCACTTCGCCTCCTGGAACGGCACCGCCCCCATCGACGCGTCCTCCGGCGAACAAGTACGGCACCGGCTCTCCCGCGCCGGCAACCGGCAAATCAACCGGGTCCTGCACATCATGGCCACCGTCCAGCTGCGCAACCCCACCGAAGGACGCGCCTACTTCGACCGGAAGAAAGCCGGCGGCAAGACATCAATGGAAGCGATGCGCGCCCTGAAACGACGCCTGTCCGACATCGTCTACCGATGCATGATCAGCGACGCGGTGGCCACCATGGCGGCGGGCCCGGGAGGACACCGGGGAACGACTACTGACTCCAGCGTGACCAGCTCACATCCCCCAGCCGGCTCTTCGGAGAAGTCACTTCCCGGACCCGCCGTGACCCAGGATAGAACTCTCCTCCCGACGGTGTCTTGACACAGAGGGGAGCCAGTACCGGGCGTTGCGACACCGGGTACGCGGTCAAGGTCCGTAGCGCCCGGTCGGCGGCCAGATCCGCGCACACTCAGCGGCTAGAAGAGGATGTGTAAGATGACCCGCGTCAGCGATGAGGGGAGGTGAGCCCGGTGAGCAGCCAATGTCACGTCTGGGCGCTCCACCCCGCCGTCCCTGTCCGCTGACTTCGCGTCGGGGAGCGCCCTCCTAGCCGGAGGAACAATGACCTTCTCCCCGTTCCGTATCCACGTATCCGACGAGGTACTCGACGACCTGCGGGCCCGACTGGCCCGTACCCGCTTCACGGACCGCAGCGGCGATCAGCCGTGGCAGGCAGGCACGGACCCCGACTATCTGCGGCACCTGGTGTCCTACTGGGTCGACGGGTTCGACTGGCGCGCTCGTGAGGCGGAGCTCAACGCGTTGCCGCATTACCAGGCCCAGGTCGGCGGCCGCCGCCTGCATTTCCTTCGCGTACCCGCGGTGCGTCCGGCCAGCGCGCCGGCACCGCTGCCGCTGATCCTGAGTCACGGCTGGCCCAGCAGCTTCGTGGAAATGCTGCCGCTGGTCGACCGTCTGACCAACCCTGTGAAGTTCGGGGGCGACCCCGCCGACGCCTTCGACGTGGTGGTGCCCTCGCTGCCCGGCTTCCTCTACTCGGAGCTGCCGAAGGGTCCGCTCACCCGCGCTGCGATGGCGCAGACGTTGCACCTGTTGATGACCGACATCCTCGGCTACCAGCGGTACGGCGCCTTCGGTGGCGATGTCGGCGGCGTGGTCACCGGTTGGCTGGGCGCGCTGTATCCCGAGCAGGTAGCCGGCATTCACATGATCCATCCGCCGTTCCCGGCCAGCTTCGACGCCCACCCGCTGTCGCCCGCCGAGCAGGCGTATCTCGACGCCGAGGCGGCGTACGACGTGACCGATGGCGGCTACAGCGCCATCATGGGGACCCGGCCGGACACCATCGCCGCGGCGCTGGTCGATTCGCCGGCCGGGCTGGCTGCCTGGCTCGTCGACAAGTACCGAGACTGGAGCGACAACCGCGGGGACCTGGAGAGCCGGTTCGACCAGGACACGCTGCTGACGATCATCACCCTGTACTGGACCAGTGGTGCCATCGGTTCGTCGTTTCGCCAGTACTTCGATTTCGACCACAACAGTCCACGACCCGACATCACCGTGCCCGCCGCGTTCACGGTGAGCACCGAACCCTCGTGTGCCAACTTCCCCCGAGAGATCGCCGAACGCGCCTGCACCGACATCCGGCATTGGAGCGAACCCGGCAGGGGCGGGCACTTCATGCCGCTGGAGGAACCGGACCTGCTCTCTGGCGAACTGACGCAGTTCTTCACGGCTTTCCGCCCGCACTGATCAGCAAGGAGCCGGGCCGCACCGGCCCGGCTCCGCTGCCGGTTCCGCTCGCCTAGGTCGAAGCTGTCCCGTGAACGCCGTCGGGTTCAACACACCTGGCAACGCCCTCAACTCGACAAGACCGTACGGTCCGTCCGACGGACTCCCGGCTTGCCGGCCCTGCATACCGTTACCTTGGCGCCGGTCAGCAGCCACGCCAGACGACCGGCACCGTCCGGTCGCTGGCCACCGGGTCGCCGGCTGGCCCCGACGTGGAAATGGCGCCTGCCGACACTTCCACGCCGCCGACCAGGCTGTGCCCGTCAGCGGTGATGCCGGACACGGAACTGCCGTACGACATGCCGCCCGCCGGCAAGGGCAGCGCGAAGATCCGGCCGTTGCGCCACAGCGCCGGCGCATCGGTGCTGGTAGTGCCAGCGACTGTTCCGGACGCACTGACTCGGCGTCCGCCGATGCCGGAGATCAGCTCGACGGCACCGGTGCGCAGGTTCCACCGCACCGCCGCCCGGGCCATCAGGTCATCCTTGTTGTCGGTCGGGCGCAGCTGTGCGTCGCCGACCGCCCAGTCACCCGCGGTAGCCAACGCGGTGGCGGAGTCCACCCCGTGTGGTACCGGCAGCGCAGTCGTGACGCCGTCCGCGGCCCAGCGCAGCGCGTGCGAGAGCGGCATGCCGAAACCGACCGCCACGCCGTCGTCATTCAGGCCCAGTCCGGATGCCCCCGCGACGGTCGAGACGATCGCGATGGTTCCGGTGGTGCGCCAGCGAACCGCTGCCGACGACCCGTCCGCGCGGACCACGGTACCGAGCACGTCACCGTGGGTGTTCACCGCGTACGCCACGCCGCCGAGACCGCCGTCGGGCAGCGGCAGCGGAACAAGCCGGGTGCCGTCGTACACGACAGGGCGCTGCCGCTTCTCGTCGCCATATTGAACCCGAACCGGGCCGGTGAAGCCGACGACCAGCCCGGCGGCGCTGACCGCCTGGGGAGCGAACGCCGGCAGTACCCTCACCGTTCCACCAGTCCACAGCACCGCCTGCGGCGCGTCCCGGGTTCCGGCCAGCCCGATCACGTACCGGCCGGATGGGTCGACCCCGTTGGCCACCACGCCACCGGTGGTGCCGGCTGGGATGTCCAGCTGATCGACCACGCAGCCGGACCCAGCGGCCGTGATCGGCGTGGTGGCGCCCGCCCGCACCACTGCGGCGGCGCCGATCGTCGCCAGCACCGCCGCCGCGCCCGCCGCGGCACCCACGAGCCGGGCCCTGCGTCGATTCCGGCGTCGAGCCTCGACCAGCACGTCTGCGGCCTGGAGCCGGGACGGAGGTAGGTCCTGCCGGGCGTACCGGTGCAAAGTGTCCTCGATCATGCCTGTCCCCTTCCGTGCGCTGCGATGGCGGCGGGCTCCGACGCGGGTGCGCGTTCGCCGAGGGCGGCCCGCAATGCCCGCAGCCCGTGGTAAGTGCGGCTCTTGACGGTCCCCTCGGAACAGCCGAGTACATGGGCGACGTCGGAGACCGGCAGGTCGCAGAGGTACCGCAGGATCACCGCCATCCTCTGCCGTACCGGCAGCCGGCCGAGTGCTTCCCGGACCACCAGCCGGTCGTCGACCCGGCCGCTGCCTGACTCGACCGCCGAGTCCGGCGGATCACCGCGAAGCAAGACCTGGGACCAACTACGCCGCCGGTACGTCAGGCAGGCTCTGACCACCATGGTGTGCACGTACGCGTCCATGCTCGCCACGTCAGTGAGCCGTCCCCACCGCCGATACAGCACGGTCAGGGCGTCCTGCACCGCATCGTCAGCCCGGTCGCCGTCGCCCAGCACCAGGTACGCAGTCCGCCGCAGCGACGACAACCGGGACTGGACATACTCGACGTACTCATGCTCTTGCTCGGTGCGCAACGGCCGCCTCCCTCGTGAGCTCCACCCAGTTGATGCGCCCAGCCCCGGCCCAGGTTCAAAATCGGCGCGCGATTCTCCCCCGTCTGCTTGGCGGCAACCTGACATCGGCAGATCTCCGTGTTCAGACACCCATGACCTGCCGCCTAGTTCCCTGACACATGTCGGACTTCAACTGACGGAGATCGGTCGCGCGATTCTTGTTCCACGATCTGCGGCACACCGCAACGCCCTGGCCTCGCGGACCGGGGCGAGCCTGGGCGACCTGATGGTCCGGATGGGCCATGCCTCGACCCGGACGGCGATGATCTACCGCCACACCGCCCGCGAGTGCGACGAGCACATCGCCGATGCGCTCAGCTCACTGATCAAGGCGAGGGGATCGGACACGTAGCGGGAACGGCCAGCGCAAGGTGCGGTAACAACGATCAGGGCCCAGCCAGGAATCCCTGTCCTGATGACACCGACGTGCGCCAGCGGCGTGCTGGTGAACCCGGGCGATGGTGGAATCGACGCTGACATCCCAGGTGATCAGCCCGGCCGCGTCGGCGCGGGCCTGCAACTTGGTGACGATCTGCTGCCAGATCCCGGCCCGCTGCCAGCGTCGGAACAGCGCGTAGATCGCTTGCCAGGAGCCGTAACACGTCGGCACGTCCCGCCACGGCGCACCGACGCGCACCCGCCACCGGATGCCATCGATGAGCTGCCGTCTGCCCCACTGTGACGGTCGGCCCGGACGCTTACCCGCAGGCAGCAACGACTTTAACAGCCTCCACTGGGCGTCGGTCAGGTCGTGCCGCCTCGTCACCGCTATGGTGGCCACGAGGTCTCCGGTATTCAGGTTCTTCTTGGTCGATGAACCCTCTACCGGAGACCTCGCTATCTATCGATCACCGACACGCCGCACCCGACTTCGAGACACCGCCTAGCTAGCCGGCTGAGGGCCTGGCCCCAAGGCGGCTGACCGCGAATGCGGCCAGCAGCAGCACGGTCAGGCCGCCGTCCCAGGTGATGATCGGGCCGGTTTCCGCGATTCCGCCGTGGGCCTGGTAGGCGAGGCCGGTCACGGTCAACGCCAGCTTGTTCATGATGACCAGCAGCCACACCGTGAGGTTGCCCAGGGGTCTGACGGCCAGGAGCGCGAACAGGCCGGCGAAGACCACGAACCCGTACAGCCGCCAGGTCTCCACCACCTTGGTCGCACCGCCCGCATCGAACACGACCTGGATCTGGGCCACCGCGGCACCAAACGCACTGACTGTGGCGATGATCAGCAGGATGCGGGCAAGGCGTAGCCGCCCGGGCGGAACCGAGAAGTGGACGGTGGATTGCTGCACGGTAGCGACGGGCGTGGACATGACTTCCTCCAGGGTGATGCTCAGGCCGGGTGGGCGTGGGACGGTCGGGCACCGCGAAGGGCGCCGTCAATGATCAGGTCCAGGTACGGATGGTCGACCGGCTCGCCGGTAACCAGGATCCGGTAGTACAGCGGGCCGACCAGCTGATCGAACAGAACGGCAACATCGAGGTCTGTGCGCAGTGCGCCGCGTCGGGCCGCGGAGGCCAGCAGTCCGATGGCCATCGCGTTCCGGCGCGCGAATACGGCCCGAATCAGCGTGCCGAGGTCGGCGTGCCGGGCGGCCGCCGCCGCGATTTCCGCGACAACGCCAGCCGAGCGGTCGTCCGCGCTTTCGGGCAAGCCGGCCCGGCGCATGGTGTTCAGGCCGTCGGCCACCTGACGCAGGTAGTCGGTCAGATCGGCCCGGATGTCACCGGTATCCAGAATCGGCACGTCATCCTGCATCAGCGCGACAACGGCCACGATCAGATGGTCCTTGGTCGGCCAACGCCGGTAGAGGGTGGTCTTGGCGACGCCGGCCTGGCCGGCAACCTCGTCGATGGACAGTGCAGCGTAACCGTTAACCAGCAACAGATCCCGGGCGGCGATCAGGATCCGCCGGTCAGCGTCGATGTCTCGGGGACGGCCCCGAGAGGGGCCACGTTCGGGCATGGTCACCACCTTTCCGATACCTGCGTAGCGGAAGTAAGGCTAGATGAGGGTGATCAATTGCGCAACCCAGGTAGCGATATTGCCCGTGTTGGCGGGCAGGCGGGCAGAAAAGGTGTTGGCAGAGCCGCGTCACCCGGTACCACCGAGCGATGACGGCAGTCGTCGGCGAACGTAACGGCATGCTGTGCGTGGCCGGCTCCCTGGACGCGAACCGCGTGCGCTGCCAGACGCGCAGCCGGCCATATAGCGGGTTCCAGGTCTTGCGACATACCGCAACGGCTTTGGCGCGCCCTCACCACCCAAGCGATCGACTACCCAACGTCACCAACCGTTGCGTGGAAAGGCTCATGGACCGTCTAGCCTCCCCAAGCCGGGACACGGTGGAAGGCCCGACCGGACGTACGAGCTCGGCCCGGTCCAGGGAGGCTGGGAGGGCTTGTGGTGCCAGGCGAGGCGATCCGCTCCCAGCTGAGCTTTGAGGTGGGCCCGGGTTCGGGTCGGAGCCCCGAGGTCTTATGCGCGAGGCCGTCCCGGGCGACGGCCAGTATCGACCTCCTGCTTCCGGCCCACGCCACCTATGTCAGGCAACTTGAGTCGCTGCCCGGTCTTGTCAGGCTGTGACAGGAAGTCGGCGAGTTCATCCGAGCTGACAGCCGAGATCTGGGCGGTGCATGTCATCCACGGCATGCCCGCCGGGTGGGGACCGCCTATCCGGCGAGGCCATCGGTCCGGCATGGCTGGCGCGGCGTACTGACACACCGCAACCCTTCGCTACGCGCAAGGGAGGAGCGCCCCCACCGGACCACACGGTCCTTCCCTCGGTCCCCACCACGGCGGCCCACATATCCCTGTGGAGCGCCGCGATGCACACAATCTCCATTCTCAACGACCTGGTCTTGGCCGCTGCCGCCCCTGCTGGCGGGGGCCCGAAGTCCATCGCGCAGGTCATTTCCAACATCACTGGCTGGGTCATGGGCATCATCGCGTTGGTCGCGACAATGTTCCTGGTCATCGGCGGCCTGCGGTACATGGCCGCCGGCGGTGACCCGGCCCAGGTCGAGCAGGCGAAGGGCAACGTCAAGTCCGCGCTGATCGGCTACGCCCTGGCGGTGCTGGCCCCGGTGATCCTGCAGGTGCTGCAGGGCATCCTCGGCGGCTGAGGCGGCGGTCATGGTCGACTGGATGATGAACGGCCTGGTCAGCTGGCTCGCCGAGAAGGTCGTCGACCTTCTCAGTGGCCTGCTGGCGTTCCTGGCTTCTTCAATGTTCGTATCGCCGGACGTCACCGTCCTGCCGCAGGTGCAGTCGATAGCCGACAAGAGCGCCCTGGTCGTCAGCGCCTGCTTCATTCTCGCGATCATCGCTGTGGGTGTCGTAGCGATGGTCGGCGACTCGGTTGAGGTGCGCTACGGGATCAAGGAGCTACTCCCACGGCTTGTCGTCGGGTTCGTCCTGTCGGCGTTCGCGGTCCCGCTGACCGGTGTGCTCATCGACGTCGCCAACGCCCTGACGGTGTCGGTCGTCGGCACGTCGGCGCCGACCACCGAGGCGGTTACCTTCGTTCGGGCTCGCATCGCCGCGGGGATGATCGACGAGGGCTCCGCCCTGCTGATGGCGGTCATCGGGCTGCTCATCGTCGTGTTGATGTTCATGCTCGTCGGCACCTGGCTCGCGCGGCTCGGGGTGCTGGTCGTTCTGGCCGGGATCGCGCCGGTGGCCCTGGCGTGCTACGCCACCCCGTGGACGCAGGGCGCCGCGCAGCTGTGGTGGCGCAGTCTGCTGGGCTGCCTGGCCACACCCACGCTGCAGGCCGTCGCGTTCACGGCGGGCATTGACCTGCTGATCGATTCGGAGTCGAACCTGCCGATTCTGCTCGGTCTACCGGGCTCGGACGCGGTGAACCTGATGCTCGTCATCGTCGTTCTCTGGGTGACGATCAAGATCCCCGGGATGATGCGCCGGTACGTGACCCGTGGCGGGTCGTCGAACGTCGGCGGGGTGCTGCTGCGTGCGGTGTTCATCCAGGGCGTCACCCGCCGCCTGCCGATGCCACTCGGCCGTGTAGCTGCTGCTGTGCGAGGTGGCCGATGACGCACGAGGACACTCCCCCGCGCGCGGTCGTCCCGGCCAACGTCAACGAGCCCGACCGGATCGCGTTCGGGCTGACCTTCCGGCAACTCGGCATCATCGGCGGCACAGCGCTTGCCGGGTTCGGTCTCTACCGCACGTTCGGGCACCTGCTCCCGCCTGCGGCGTGGATCGTCCCCGGGGGCATCGTGTTCGCCGTCGCGATCGTGGTGGCGCTCGGCCGCCGTGACGGCCTGCCCCTGGATGTGTGGCTGCGGCACGGGTTCACCCTCGGCCGCAGCCCGCGCACCCTTGCGCCGGGTGAGGCTCGGGCCAGCGCCGTCGCGGCCGTGGCGGGCGCGCCGAGCGTCCCGGCCCCGCTGCGCTCTCCGGTCACGTCGATCAGTCCAACTGGAGTCCTCACCAGCGAGGGCAGCGACAAAGTGGTGATCGCCTGCGGCACCACGAACATCCACCTGCGCACCGGCAGCGAGCAAGGGGCACTACTGGAGGGGTTCGGCCGGTTCCTCAACAGCCTGACCGGGCCAGCGCAGATCGTGGTGGCCGCGCAACGGCAAGACCTGACCGTCTACGCGCAGACGACCGTCGACCACGCGCCGCGGCTGCCGCATCCGGCGTTGCAGGCCGCCGCTGGCGACTACGCCGCGTTCCTGCTCGACCTCAATGCAGAGCGTGATCCGTTGCGCCGGCAGGTCCTCGCCGTCGTCACCGGCGCGCACGCGGCCGACCCGGCCGTGCGCGCCCTGTCCGGGCTCGGCATCGAGGCCGCCGCGCTGGACGGGCCAGCGGTGGCTGCGGCCCTCGCGGCCGCGGTCGACCCGTTCTCTCCCCCGCCGCCCGGCCCCCGCGCGGTGCACGGCGCCCCGATCACCCTACGGAGCACACTATGAACCTGCTGAAGCCCAAGAAGAACACTGTCGCGGCCGGGGAAGGGATGCCCGCTCCGGCCGCGCTGTCGGTCACGCCGTGGCACGTGCAGGTCGGCGACGGCTACGCCGCCACCTACGCAGTGTGCGGCTACCCGGCCGAGGTCGGCCCCGCCTGGTTGGATCCGCTGCTGTCCTACCCCGGCCGGGTCGACGTCGCCGTGCACGTGGAGCCCGTTGCGGCGCAGCTGGCCGCGCCGATGCTCAAGCGCCAGCGCGCCCGCCTCGAATCCTCCCGCCGCCTCGACGCTGACCAGGGCCGGCTGGGTGACCCGATGGTGGAGGCGGCAGCGGCCGACGCCGCTGACCTCGCCGAGCGGGTCGCCCGCGGCGGGGCGAAGCTGTTCGAGGTCGGCATCTACGTCACCATCCACGCCCGCACCCTCGACGAACTGCACACTGTCACCGGGGGCGTGAAGTCCGCCGCCGCCAGCGTGCTCCTCGATTTACAGCCGGCGACGTTCCGGCACCAGCAGGGCTGGATCTCCACGTTGCCGGTCGGCGTGGACCCGCTGCGGATGCGCCGCATCCTCGATACCACCGCCCTCACCGCGGCGTTCCCCCTCGCCTCAGCGGACCTCGCCGCCCCCTCCCCCGGCGTCGTCGCCCCACCCGAGGGCGTGCTGTACGGGGTCAACACCACCAGCAACGGGGTCGTCATCTGGAATCGGTGGGCGCAGGACAACCACAACAGCGTCGTCCTCGCCCGCTCTGGTGCCGGGAAGTCGTACTTCGTCAAGCTGGAAGTGCTGCGCAACCTGTACCAGGGCACCGCGGTGTCGGTCATCGACCCCGAGGACGAGTACGCGCCCCTCGCCGAGCACGTCGGTGGCACCGTCGTGCAGCTCGGCCAGCCCGGCGTCCGCATCAACCCCCTCGACCTTCCCGCCGACGACCGGCCCGACACCCTCACCCGTCGCGGCCTGTATCTACACACGCTGATCTCGGTCATGCTCGGGACGCCACCGCCGCCCGCCGAACGCGCCGCCCTCGACCGAGCCATCACCGCCACCTACCACCAGGCCGGGATCAACGGCGACCCCGCCACCTGGACCAAACCCGCCCCTCTCCTGCGGGACCTGGCCGCTGTGCTCGCCGCAGATGACGACCCGGCCGCCGGGCACCTTTCCGCGCGGCTCGCCCCGTGGACGGTCGGGAACTTCGCCAGCCTGTTCGACGGGCCGACCACCACCACCCCGGCCGGGCATCTGGTGGTGTGGTCGCTGCGGCACCTGCCCGACGAGCTGCGCACCGTCGGCACGCTCCTCGCGTTGGACTCGATCTGGTCGAGCATCGACACACCCGCCGCGGGCGGCCGCCGGCGGCGGCAGCTTGTCGTGGTGGATGAGGCGTGGCTGCTGATGCGTGACGGCGAAGGCAGCCGGTTCCTGTTCCGGATGGCCAAGGCCGCCCGTAAGCGCGCGGCGGGCCTGTGTGTGATCACCCAGGACGCGGCCGACGTGCTGTCGACCGACCTCGGCCTGGCTGTCGTGTCCAACGCCGCAACGCAGGTGCTGATGCGCCAGAGCACCCAGTCCATCGACGCGGTGTCGGAGGCGTTCAACCTGACCGCCGGGGAGTCGCGGCTGCTGCTGTCGGCGCCGCGCGGCGAGGGTCTGCTCGTCGCCGGCCGCAGCCGGATTCCGTTCCGCGCCCTCGGGTCAGCTGCCGAGCACAAGATCGCCGTGACCGGGCTCGGGGAGGCCGAGGGATGATCGACCCGATCTGGCCCGAAGAGGCCTGGCACTGGATCACGTCCCGGCCGTGGCTCGGTGTCCTCGCCGCCGCCGCGACCGTCGGCGTGGTCTTCGCCCATGACCAGCTGCTCGCCTGGCGGCACCAGCGACTCGTGACCGGCGCGCGGTGGCTGACCATCGCCGCGCCGCCGGAGGTCACCAAGGAGGCAGCCGCCGCGTTCTGGACCACCCTCGTCGGCGTGCTGACCCCGCCAGGGTGGCGGCGCCGGCTCTACGGCTGCCCGCACGTCGGGTGGGAGTACACCTGGACCGGCCGCGCCCTGACCATCCGGGTGTGGGTGCCCGGGACGGTGCCGGCCGGCGCGGTCGAAGCCGCTGTCCGCGCGGCCTGGCCCGCCGCGACCATGACAATCGTCGACGCCGCCCCGCCGATCCCGGCTGAGGTTGGCGAGGAGGTGGGTGGGGCGCACTGGCCGCAGCACACCGACGGGCTGCCGCTGCGCAGCGACCACGACGCCGACCCGCTGCGGGCGCTGCTCGCCGCCGGCGCCGAGGTCCGCCACCGCGAACACGCGTGCGTGCAGATCCTCGCCCGCCCGGCACCCGCCCGCCGCGTCCGGGCGGCCAGACGGGCGGCGGCCACCAGCAATACCCATCCGCACGGGCGGCCCGATGTGGCCGCCCGCGCCGTCTCCGGCGCGGCGCGGCTGGCCATCGAACCCCTCCTGTGGCTCCTCGACGTGTTCACGCCCGGCTCATCTCCCCGGCCTCACAGCCCGGCATACGCCACGGCGGCGCGGGCAGCGGAGCGGGACCCGGTGGCCATCGCCGACGCCCGCACGATCGTGGACAAGGCGGTGCGGGTGCCGCACTTCGAGATCGCGGTCCGGTTCGCCGTGGCCGCCGACGCGGACAAGACACCACCGGACCGTGAGCGGGCCGGGCAGGTCCGCGCACGCCTGCTCGGGCTGCGGCACACCATCGCGTCGGCTGCCGCGACCTACACCGGCCCGAATCGGCTGCGGCGCACGAGAATGCCGCAGCCGGTCGCCACCCTCGCCGGGCGCAGGTTGCGGCGCGGGTTCCTGGCCACCGTGCCCGAACTCGCAGCCTTGGCCGCGCTGCCGCAGGACCTCGCGGTGCCGGGCCTGGACCGGGCGCGGGCGAAGGCGGTGCCGGCGCCGGTGCAGGTGCCTTCCGGCGGGCGGGGTGTGAAGGTGCTGGGCCGTTCGCAGGTCGGCCGTCACAGTGTCGGCCTGAATGTGACCGATGCCCGGCAGCACGTGCACGTGGTCGGCAAGACCGGCGTCGGCAAGAGCACGCTGCTGCTGAACATGATTCTCGGCGACATCAAAGCCGGCCGCGGGACGGTGGTCATCGACCCGCGCGGTGACCTGATCACCGACATCCTCGACCGGCTCCCCGCCTCCCACGCCGAGAAGATTGTGATCATCGACCCGGACCAGGAGAACCGGGGCTGCTTCAACCCGCTCGACGACCAGGGCGATCCGCACCTGGCGGTGGACAACCTGGTCGGGATCTTCGCGAAGATCTTCCAAGGGCAGTGGGGGCCACGCATGGACGACACCATGCGGGTGGCGTGTCTGACTTTGATGCGGCATGCCAAACCCACCCTGAGCCTGGTTCCGTCGCTGCTGCAGGACCGGGAGTTCCGGGCCAGGTTCACCCACGGCCTGGACGACCCGGACGGGCTCGGCGGGTTCTGGCTCTGGTACGACGGCATCAACGAGCAGTTCCGAGGCCAGGTCATCGCCCCGGTCCTGGCACGGTTGCGGGCGTTCCTGCTGCGGGACTTCGTCAAGAGCGTGATCGGCAACGCCCACTCGTCGTTCGACATGGGCCGGGTGCTTGACGGCGGAGTGCTGCTGTGCCGACTACCGAAGGGAATCCTCGGGGAGGAGACCAGCCGGATTCTCGGCTCTTTGATCGTGGCCAGGGTGTGGCAGGCCGCCATCGCCCGCGCCACCATCCCCGAGCCCCAGCGGAAAGACGCTTGCCTGTACGTCGACGAGTGTCAGAACTTCCTCACGCTGCCGGGCAGCGTCGGGGACATGCTAGCCGAGGCACGCGGCTTCCGGCTCGGTCTCGTCCTCGCCCACCAGGACCTCGCTCAGCTACCGAAGGATGTCGCCGCGGCGGTGTCGGCCAACGCCCGGTCGAAGCTGTTCTTCACCGTCGACCCCGCCGATGCGCGGGAGTTGTCCCGGCACACCAAACCCGAGCTGGACGAGCACGACCTCGCCCACCTTGACGTCTACACCGCCGCCGCCCGGCTCCTCGTAGGCAACCGGGAACTACCGAGCTTCACGTTCGTAACGAACCCGCCGGCGCCGGTCGTGGGTGAGGCGACCGCGATACGGCAGGCGTGCGCCGCCGCCCACAGCCGCACGAACGGTGAGCCGCCGATGCAGCAGCTCGCCCGCACGGCGATGAAGCGACGCATGACCGAACGCGACCGCTGAAACCGCGGGTCGGCTCGTTCGAGGGCTCGGCTGGGTGCGGCACCGGGGGCTCGTTTGGGGGTGTCCGCGACACGAGACCCCACACGAGTCCCCTCCACCCCGGCCTGTCAGGTGCCTGACGTGCCCAAACCCGCCAGCCGGCAGGACCGCAGCCAAGATCAATCTATCCAGACTCCCTACGGGACTCTCTCTCCTCCACAGGGGTGAACCGCCTATGCCGCAAGCACGCTCCGCCAGTCTGCTGGCCATCTACCCGCACATCACCAGCCGCGACCGGCTGCTGCTCCAACTCCTGGATGACCACCAGGTGCTCACCACCGACCAGATCCACCGCATGCTGTTCCACGCCCGCCGGACCTGCCAGGTCCGCCTCACCGAGCTGGCCGCCCTGGGCCTGCTGGACCGGTTCCGGTTCGCCCGCGACGGAGGCGGCAGCCAACCCTGGCACTGGACCCTCGGCCACAACGGGCACCGATTCCAAGCCGCCGCCCACAACCAGCCCGAACCCACCGCCCGGACCAGCCGCCAAACCGTGCAACGGCTGTCGGCCAACCCGCACCTGACCCACCTGCTCACCGCCAACGAGTTCTTCGTCCGGCTCACCGCACACGCCCGCCACCACCCCGAGACGCGGCTGGACCGGTGGTGGTCCGAAACGCTGACCACCAAGCAGTACCGGACCATCACCGCTGACGGCCACGGCCTGTGGAGCGTCGCCGACACCACCGTCGGGTTCTTCCTCGAGGCCGACACCGGCACCGAAGCACTACGCAGCCGGGTGGTCACCAAGCTCGACCGGTACGCGCAGCTGATCCGCCGCGGCGGCCCCCGGTACCCGGTGCTGTTCTGGCTCGGCAGCGAGCAACGCGAGGAACACCTCCACCGGCTCCTACGCGGCCGGCCCGGCGACGTCCCTGCCGCGACCGCCACCCATCACAACGACCCCGCCGAGGCAGTCTGGCTCCCGGCCGGCGCCACCGGCCGGGTCCGGCTCGTCGAGCTGCCCAGTGACCACGGGCAGCCGGTGGCGGACAACCCGAACTACGACGAGGGCGTCTTCGTGCTCTGACAGGCCCTGATCTGGCTAGCAGCGATTGTTGGCACTCTCTGTCCGGGGTTGGCACCGCATGACGCCGGCGAAGCCTTCACGTCAGCACGCCAATACGCGACGGGTGCCTCACCGCCGATCGGCGCCGGGGCCTGGAGTACGAGTTGGCGCGGCGCGGCCAGGCGGCCG
Organism: Micromonospora sp. NPDC004551; assembly: GCF_040609975.1. Lineage (NCBI taxonomy): Bacteria > Bacillati > Actinomycetota > Actinomycetes > Micromonosporales > Micromonosporaceae > Micromonospora > Micromonospora sp. NPDC004551. Next base: position 14,330 of record NZ_JBEXLM010000013.1, read on the forward strand.
GAAAGCGGCGGGACACCGCAGTCCCGGATGAGCGGGCGATCGTGTCGAGGGTGAGGGGGCGGCCTGGTTGGCTGGCGCCAGGCTGTGGCTGGGCTCAGCCCGTGTCGCGCTGACAGCGCACGCGGTCGGGCGTGAGGATGTGGGCATGAGTTCATCACAGCCCGGCGCCGACCCCGGACCCGAGCCGGACACGACCGCGGGCGGGCCGGTAAATACTGCTGGCGGGCGTTCCAGGCCCCCGTCGTCGGACTCTTCCCCGGATCACCGCTACCTGCTCGACAACGCCCGGGTGGAGGCGGGCGAGCGGTTCACCTGGCTGGCCGAGCTGTTCGACGGAGTCACGCGTGGGCACTTCGACCGGCTCGGAATCAGGGCGGGCTGGCGCTGCTGGGAAGTTGGTGCCGGAGGCCCCAGCATTCCCGAGGCACTCGCCGCGGCCGTCGGACCAACCGGTCACGTGCTGGCCACAGACATCAATCCGGCCTGGTTGGACCCGCACGGCGGGTACGAGGTGCTCCGGCACGACATCGTCGGAGACCCGCCACCGCAGCCAGGCACGTTTGACCTGGTACACGCGCGGCTCGTGCTCGTTCACGTGCCCGACCGTGCCCGGGCGCTGGCGACGATGGTGGCGGCGCTGCGGCCCGGCGGTTGGCTGCTGGTAGAGGATGCCGACACCGAACTGCAGCCGCTGGCCTGCCTCGATGAGGTTGGCCCGGCGCAGCGGCGCGCCAACCGGCTGCGGCGCGCCGTCCGGGAGTTGATGGCCCGCCGCGGCGCCGATCTGCGATTCGGCCGTACGCTGCCGCGGGCGTTGCGTGCGGCGGGCCTGGTCGATGTCACGGCGGCCGGCTGCTTCCCGGTCGGCGGGGTAGCCTGCGACCGGCTGGAGACCTCCACGGTGCGCATGGTCCGCGCCGAGTTGCTCGCCGCAGGGCTGGCCGACGACGTCGAAATCGATGCGCACTTGGCTGCTGTCGATGCCGGCGAGCTCGACCTCACCCTCGCGCCGCTGATCTCGGCTTGGGGACGCCGCCCAGGCTGAGTAGTCTGCCTGACGTTCTGCCTGTAAGTGGGTGGCCGCATGGAGGCGGCCGACCGGCCGGCCTCCACACCGCCATGATCACGCCTCTGAACGGGGCCCAGGCGTGCCGGCCGATGCCGATGCCGAGCAGTGCGAACAGTCCGGTTCGGCGGAACGGTGGTCGCGGCCCCAGAGAGAGACATCCCGTTCGCGGCTGCCATATGGCGCGGCGGCCAGCAGCCAACGTTCCATCGGGCTCAGGTTCGCGGGCAGCCTCGCGAAGCTTGACTCGCGTATGCGCAAATGGCCGACCACGGTGGCGCCGTCGCGCATCCGGATCAGACCACGGTACTGGCGAAGGTCGCCGGGTCCATCCGGCAGGAACAGCGGCTCGCCAAGCCGACTGGATCGCAGGATGTGCTGGCCTTCTGGCTGCAGGTGCGCGAGCGTCCATTCGGGTGACTTGCGGCCTGACGGCTCAAGCGCGTGAGCCTCCCGCACCAACTCCCGCATCGTGGCGGTGTCTACAGCGACGAAGCCCCGGGGGTCGCGCGGGATCCGCCAGCCACGGCGGGCCAGCCTCGGCCGTCGCGCCGGCGTTGTGGCGGGCGGCGGCCAGGGCGGGCTCTGCGCGAGGTATCGGTAGTCGACGCCCAACCTCTCGAGATGCTCGCTGAGCCACCGCTGCTGATCAGCGGTCGCGGTCTGCCACATGTAAACGAACGGGTCGAACCCGTTGGCGGCGCGTACCGCGGCTGCCCTCGGCAGGTTGTGACACACGTCGGCGATCATGTGGATCTCGGCGAGGTGACCGTCGGGATGCCTGGACAGTTCCGGCCTGAAGGCAAGCATGCGGATCTCCAGCAGAGCCGCGCTGAGCAGTCCCGCGACGACCTGTTCCCGGTCCCGTCGCCTCCACCGTCGCACCATCTGGGCATTATCGCGTCGAACGGGCGCCTGGTGGACGCGCACCGTCAGCTATCGGTGGAGTCAACCTGACAGCCACGCAGGCGGTTCTGTCAGTGCAGCTCAGAGGCACGGTCGTGATTCCTGACAGGGGCTGTGCTGTCAGGTCACGAAGCTACGGTGCAGCTTCTTCTATCACACCACCGTGATCACAACCTTTTACGCGTTCGGGTCCCAGTCTGCGAGCCGCTCCATCGGCTCGGTGTCGCCGGTGGTCTCCAGGCCGTCGAGCGGGACGCGCGCGTAGAAGTAGAGGACCAGTTCGCTCGCTGCGCCTCGCATCGCCATGTCGCCCGGCTCCGCGTCTGCGGCGAGGTCGTCGCAGCGGACGCCGTCGGCGTTGAGGGTCAGGCGCCAGGAGCGGCCCTCGGTCGTGTGCAGGTCGATGGTCGCCGGCTTGAACGGCCAGGGGACGGTCGTCGCCGAGACGGTCGTCAGGAACTCGTCGACGCCCTCGACCGCGACGTCCGTGGGCAGCGGCTGTGCGGCGCCCTGGGTGAGCTGGGCGTCGTAGGTGTGGACGGCGATCTCCTGGATCTGGTGCCTGGCCACGGCTCCGCTGGTCTGCGGGGCCTGTGAGCGGCCCCACCAGGTCCAGCAGCCGCGGTCCGGGCCGGCCTCGCGCATCGCGTCGAGCATGAGCTCGGTCGATTCGGCGAGCCAGGCGTCCAGGGCTTCGCGGTCGCGGGGCGCGGTCGGGGCGCCCTTCGGGTCGGTCCTCGCCGGGGGTTCAGCGCCCAGGCCCGCCGCGATGATGGCGGCCTGGCGGCGGCGGCCGTCGCCGAGGTGCTGCGCCAGTTCCCGCAGCGTCCAGTCAGGGCAGGTCGGGACCTGGACGTCAAGGTCGGGGGCGGACGCGATCGCGGCGCGGAATGCGGCCGAGCGGTCTTCGATCAGCCGCAGGACCTCGGGGAACTCCAGATTGTTTTGCACTGCGGTTGTGTATCACTGCGCTCCGACCGCCGGGTAGCGAATTTGTCGAGCGAACGCGTCGACGCCCCGGGCGGAGCGATGCCGATGCCGATGCCGATGCCAAGCTGTGCGAACAGTCCGGGGCGGCGGAGCGGTGGTCGCGGTCCCAGAGATGGACGTCTCGTTCGCGGCTGCCTATGGCGCGGCGGCCAGCAGCCAACGTTCGATCGGGCTCAGGTTCGCGGGCAGGCTCGCGAAGCTGGACTCGCGTATACGCAGGTGGTCGACCATAGTGGCGCTGTCGCGCGTCTGGATGAGGCCACGGTGCTGGCGAAGGTCGCTGGGGCCATCGGGCAGGAACAGCGGCTCGCCAAGCCGACTTGAGCGCAGGATGTGCTGGCCTTCTGGCTGCGCCGGGACCGCCAACCAGAAGTGGCGTACCGGCTGAGTGACGTACGCACGGTTCGTCCCGTCCCCCGGACACTGGGAGACGGGACGCCGGGCACCTCGTCCGCGGTGGGCACGGCGCCGGTCAGCTCCGCTGGTACTCCTCCCAGGTGAGCACGGGGCTCACTACCGGCCCGTCGTCGGGACCCCGGTTCGCCAGCCCGTTGAGCCCGAGGTAGTAGTCGCCCGCCTGGTGCTGCGCGGGCGCCGACTGGTCGGTGTCGGCCAGCGCCACCGCGTGGATGTGGTAGGGCCAGTTGCCCTGCGCGGGTGTGCGCAACCAGGCGGCGAAGCCGACCCGGCGCAGGTGCCGGACGACCGTGGTGCGGTAGGTCCCGGACATGCCGTCCACGGCAAGGTCCAGCGCCCCGCCGCCGTCGTGAGTGCCGGCCGAGGTCGGGTCACTCGTGCTGTACGAGCCCTGGCTGATCGCCAACTGGCGGCCGAGCAGCCGCTCGGCCTCCAGCAGCATCGCCCTGGTCCGGCTGTTCACACGGGCGCCGCGGAAGTCCAGGACACCGCCCGGAGTCAGCGGCCGGACCACGGTGAACCGCTGGTCCCCCAGTGCCCGCAGCGAGGTCAGCCCCGGCAGGCCGGTGGCGTCGAGGCCCGCGTACCCCAGGGATCGCTGGTAGGCGGCATACGCGGCCACGGTGCTGGTGCCGAAGTGGCCGTCCACGTAGGTGGCGGCGAGCAGGCCCCGGTCCCGCAGCGCCCGCTCGACGAGGAGCACGCTGTCATAGCTGCCGGCGGTGATCGCGGTGTCCGCTCGCCTCGGGTCGATCTGCGCCGCCTTGATCAGCGCCTCCATGTCGACCTCCGGCAGGGCTGCCCTGCCCGCACCTGCCGCGAGCAGCCCGCCGCTGACCGCGCCGAGCGTCGCGGCGGCCGCGTGGCCGAGCAGGCGCCTGCGGTCCAGCAGGGTCGCCTCCGGGCGGTCGCGGCGCTCGGGTCGCCGCCCCGGCCCGGCCGGCGTTTCGGGCATCACCAGGCCGCCGGCAGGTAGGCGACCGACCAGCCGCGGTAGGAGCCGTGGTCGAGGTAGCCGGCCACCCCGACCCCGCCGCTGACGGACGTGCCGATCACCTTGCCCTCGCCCAGGCTGATCGCCACGTGCCCGCTGCCGACCGAGTTGTGGTACCAGACCAGCGCGCCCCGCGGCGGGATGCCGGAGGTCTTGAGGTAGCCGTTGCTGCTCTCCCAGTCGCCGCCGATCTCCGCGGTGTTCCAGCCCGAGCCGCCCCATCCGTAGGCCTGGGCGACGAAGGCCAAGCACAGGTTCTCGTAGGCGGTGGAGCGGTACCGCTGGAAGGCCCAGTCGATCGCGCCGTTGGCGGATCGCGGGTTCGTCTTCGACGACGGCTCGTCGCCGACGTAGGCGCAGCTGTTGACGACCTGGCCGTCCGAGCCGGTGTGCACGTAGGCGTCGGAGACCATGCCGCCGTTGGACAGCAGGTCCCACAGGGTCGTGGTGCCGTAGGTGCCGGTCACCGACGTGCCGTTGGTTTGGCACAGCAGCGTGACCGTCGACCCGTCGGACACGGTGCGCCAGGCCGTGTAGCCGGTCCCTGGTCCCGAGCGGACGCTCAGCGCCGTGCCGGAGGTGTTGATGGTGCCGGTGGCCGAGTCGGCGTACGCGTACGCCGTGCCGGGCACGGTCGCGATCAGGACGACGGAGAGCGCGGCGGCGGCGACAGCGGCGACCGGACGGCGCGAGACATCGACAATCTTCCACATGACAGAGGAAGCTAGCGGCTGCCCGCGGCCCGGTCCACGCCAGTTTGGACATTCTTGCCGTAGGTGCCTATCGACACGAAACTAACCTTCACGCCCCGGTGGTCCGCCAGGGGCGGCGATCGTCTGCAGGGCGGGGCCATCTGCTGGGGCTGTTTCCAGGCGGCCACGAGAAACCGCGCGATGGACTGCCGCCACGCGGCGCACCAGCATGCCGCTACGCGCGCCGACCGGGCGCATGGCGGACGCGCACCGCCAGCTTTCGGTGAAGTCAACCTGACAGCCGCGCAGGCGGTTCTGTCAGTGCAGCTCACGGGCATGGTCGTGATTCCTGACAGAGGCCGTGCTGTCAGGTCACGAAGCTACGGTGCAGTTTCTTCTATCTGCTCGCACCGCCGCCCTACCTGTCCCTCCCGGGTCTGCCCGCGCCGGCGGGATCACCCCCAGCCCACCCTTCGGTCGGCTCGTGATCCACGCCCTGCGCCCTTCGCGGCAGCTCGCCGGCTCAGACGCCGCGGCCCGGTGGCACCACCGCACACCCGCCCTGCCCACCCATTCAGGAAGGGATCACCCTGCCATGTCCAGGCCCAGGCAGCTCACCATCCGCGTTGTCACCGTCTGCTTCGCCCCCGGCGATGACATGGACTGGTTCGCCGCCTCCGAGAAGGTCAACGACGTGCTGCATGCTAACGGCACCCCGACCCGCCGCTATCACGTCCGCCACCGCCGGCTGATCGGCTGGCTGACCCGCTTCTTCCGCTACTACCTGCTCCACACTGCCCGCCGGTTCGGCGCGGTCACCATGGCCGCCGGCGGCCGCAAGGGCCGCCTCGACCTGACCGGCACCGCGGCCAAGGCCGCCGAACGTGCCGCCCGGCGCTGGCACGCCTGGAACACCCACATCGCTGCGACAACCCGCCCGGCCCGCAGCTGGGAGGACTACCTCGCCCAGCACCACGCCGACCCCGACAAGGTCAGCCTCGCCGAGGCCCGCCGCCGCTTCGAACAACAGCCCCGCGTCCTGGCGATGCTCGCCCACTCCTTCGACCCCTACGAGCTGCCCGTCTACCAGGCCGGCGAAGCCACCTACGCCGGGCTGTACTGGCGCATCGCCCTGATCGGCGATGCGCTGATCACCACCGACGGCCGCCTTCTCCTCTCGGCCAGCGACTCCATGGCTGACCGGTTCCGCTTCCTCAACGAGGCATGCGCCTACCTGCGCAACCTGCACCGCAGCGCACGGCTGTGCGCCGTCGCCATCGCCTGAACCCTCAATCGCCGAACACCGAGGACCGGTCGCAGCCCCGCTGCGACCGGCCCTCGGCATGCCCACAACCCGCCCCGCCCGCAAAGGAGATCCCCGTGTTCCTGACAGATCCCGCCCTACGGCGCATCGCCGCCGACACCAACGACGTCCTGCCCGAGCACCTGTGGCGCCACGACACCGCCACCCTCGACGCCCTCGGCGACCTCGCCCGCGTCCTGCACAAGACCGCCCTCGAGTTCAACGACAGCACCGCCACCCTCGACAAATCCCTCACCCGGCTGCGCGAGCTCGCCGAGGCAGCCCACCACCAGCTGGCTGCCCGCGCCGACCTACACCTGGCCGGCTACCACCAGGCACTGACCGACGCACGCGCCGCCCGCGAGCGGCACATCGTCCTCGGCACCATGCTCATCACCGCCTACCGCGGCTGGCGCAACCACCGGCCGCTCGGCGACGCCGACGAGCGGCATCTGCTGCTGCAACCCGGCGACCCCTCGCGCGGCGTGGCCGTCCTCCGTCCGCAGGCTCCCCACACCTGGCTGGTCTTCCCCGACACCGAAGCCGCCAGGGCCTTCGATATCCCCTACCCGTGCCGGCTCGTCGGCGAGGTCGCCCAGACCGACGCGGGCTGGACGCCGACCGCGTACACCAACCTGCAGCATCGCCAGACACAGCCCGGCCTGACCTATCCGCTGCCGTGGTGTGACGACCTCGCCTCGGCCTGCCGATCACTGCTGCGCTGGTGGCACCTGCGCCACTCCGACACCTGGCGCAGCCGCACCCCCGGCCAGCTCACCCCGGCCGAACTCGCCCACCTCAGCGCCCAGGGCGCGGCGATTGCTGGGTGAGCATCAGCTGTCCGAGTTCCTGGGTGCATCGGGTGAGCGCGACGTAGAGGCCGTTCCAGCCGCGCGGTTCAGCGGCGATGCCCTCAGGGTCGATGAGGAGCGTCGCGTCCCATTCCAATCCCTTGGACTGGGTCGCGGTGAGCACCGGCACATCGCCCAGCACAGCTTGGAGTTCGGCGATGCGGTCGGCGGGGGCGATGACGCCGACCGTGCCACCGTGCCACCGTTGCTGAAGCTGTCGCACAGCTTGGGCGGCGGCATCGGCAAGCTCGGCGCCTGTGATCGTCAGCTGCCAGGGGGCGACGCCGGAGGAGCGTACCGGCCGTGGCGGCGTGTTGTGGCTGCCAGCTTTCTTCAAAACCGGTTCGGTGAGGTCCATGACCTCACGCGGGGTCCGGTAGCAGATGGTGAGTTCCGCGGCGGTCCAGCGGTCACCGAACACAGCCTGCACCGCTTGTGCCCAGCTGGTGTGCCGGTGTGCTGCCTCCGCCTGGTCGATGTCGCCGACGGCGGTGATGGAGCGACTGGGACAGCGCCGTAGGACCATGTGCCACTGCATCTCGGACAGCTCCTGCGCCTCGTCGATGACGACGTGGCCGTACACCCAGCCGCGCTGCCGGCGAGCACGGTCGGCGAGGAACTCGCCCTGTGGTTGCGGGGCGTCGACCTCGCCCAGCAGGTCGGCGAGGGCGTCGAGCAAGGGTATGTCGCTCGACGCCCATGGGGCCGGCTCCGCCGAGACGGCGGTGATCTCCTGCGGGGACAGCTGCGGGGCGAACCGGGCCAGCAGGGTGCGGTCGGTCAGGAGATCACGCAGGAGGGTTTCGGCGTCGAGGGTGGGCCACCATGCCTCGATGAACCGGGCGATGGTGGCGTTCTCGGCGATCCGATGACGGAGGTCTTCGACCTCTTCCTCGGAGAGCAGCCCGTCGACGTCGATGCCGGCGGGCGCCCTGCCGGGCTGGTGGTCCTGCCGCATGCTCCGGTCGACGCGGGCGAGGATGTCCTCGAAGCCCTCCTCCATCTCGTCCATCAGCGCCTCGCGCTGCTCCACGACGGCTTCGGCAAGCAGGTGGTGCAGCTGCTCGGCGAACGCCGCGCGGGCGCGGTGGTACGGGCGTCCCTGCACCGCCGAGGCGAGCGCCTGCGCCACTGTTGCGGCTGGGACGACATAGAACTCGCCCTCCCAGCGCAGCTTCAGCTCGCGGGGCCGGGGAACCAGCGACATGACGTGGTTTTCGAGCGCGGGTTGCCAGAGGGCGCGGCCCTTGATTTCGGCCAGAAGCCGGCTCTCGTCGCGGCCCACGCGGATCCCGGGCAACAGAGTGTCGCAGGTCGCCGAGACGACGGCGGTCTCACCGAGCGCGGGCAGCACCTGGGCGATGTACTCGAGGAACCGCGGCGACGGGCCGAGGACCAGGACCGCTTGCTCGGCCATCGTCCGGTGGGCGAACAGCAGATAGGCGACGCGGTGCAGAGCAACCACGGTCTTGCCGGTGCCGGGACCGCCCTGAACGATCAGCGGGCCGGTCGCCTCGGCCCGGATGATGTCGTCCTGTTCGCGTTGCAGCGTGGCGATCGCCGTCGACATGCGGCCCGTGCGACGCTCGTCGAGGGCGGCCAGTAGAGCACCTTCCCCGACGAGTTCCGCCGTTATGGTCCCGTCGAGTGGTTCGTCATCCACGCCGACGACAGCCGATCCCGCCGTGCGGATGTGACGGCGCCGTGCCTGACCTTGTGGGTCGACAGCCGTCGCGGTGTAGAACGGCCGAGCTGCGGGAGCGCGCCAGTCCACCAGCAGCGGCTCACTGTCCTCGCCGTCGTTGCGCAGACCGACCCGGCCCACGTGTCGCACGGTGCCATCAAGACCGTCGAGGCGGCCGAAGACCAGCCCGTCCCTTGCTCGCCGTAGCTCTTCGTACTGCTGGCGGAGCATGCGCTGCCGGGCCCGCTCCAACGCGTCCAGGGCCTCTGACGAAAGCTCGGCCTGTAGGTGGTCGGCCAGCCTGTCGCGCCGGGCCGCGGCCACGTCGAGAAACTCTTGTTCCTCGGCGACCGCGGATCGGCGCGCGACGCCCTCAGCGGTAGAGGTTGCCGGTTCGCCGTTTGCTGTTACTTGGCTGATGCCAGCAGTGCCGTTGTTCAGAGCAGAATTCCGGCGCATTCGCAAATCCTTGCACTGGTGTCCCTCGGCCCGGATGAGCCGCAGCGGCGGCAAGCATAGAGTTCATTTCTCCTCATCGGCCAGGAACTCCGCCTGCCGAGATGCGAATCTCAATGCCTTGCAGATCCGTGTCGCTTGTGGCCTCACTCAATCCTGATTTCGCTTATTGACAGTCGGCCTTATCTGATCTGAATGCCGACGGCGGCACTGCTCGCGGGCGACACTCGATCACCGTCCGGAGCGGCTGCCCCCTGCCAGCGGCATCTCAAACGGCGGCCGCCGTCGTAGCTTCCCGCGGTCAGTAGCCGACGAGCCCACCGCCCGCCGACCACCGGCCCCTCGGCGGCACCACGCCGCCCCAGGTCGCCGGGCCGCAATCCGCAGCACCCAGCACGGCAGCGCACCGCTCCACGCGGCTGCCGTGCTGACCGCTGCCCGCGACCCGGCGCACCACCGCCCGGCAAACAGCGCGCCGGGCGTTCCAACCCCTAGTTCCCAAGGAGGGAATCGCACGTGGAAAGTCTGTCCCTGACGCCTGCCACGCAGGCCGTCCTCGACGCCCTGGTCGAACTCGGCCGAGGCAACGTCCACGAACTGGCCGACAAGTCCGGCAAGGCCCGGTCGACCACCGACAAGGCGATCAAGACCCTGGCCGACGCCGGTGTGATCGTCGCGGTGTACACCGACGCCGACCCGGCCGACGGCACGCCCACCCAGTGGACCCTGGCGACCCGGGCGTCCGACGTCGCCCCGCACGACGTCGACCTCGCCGACGAGCGCAGCGGAATCATGGACGAGGTCGACCTCGGCGACCTGCACGTCGACGACGCGGCCGACGAGCCAGACACCGGTGACAGCGAGCGGACCGATCAGCCCGACAGCGGCGAGGGCGGGAACGCCCCAGACGACGCCGGCGATGAAGGGGAGGCCGAGGCCCGCCAGATCGACGACGGCGGCGAAGACGCCGTCGACGAGGACAGCACGAGGGACGATGAGAGTCCCAATGTCACCGTTGTGCAGGCGGCGCGGCCCGGGGACCGCAAGGTCATGGCCATCAAAGGCGTCCTGGCCGACTACGGCGACGACGGCGTGGCCCTCGACGTGATCGTGGCGGACAGCGGCATCGGTCACCCGACCGCGACGCGCCTACTCACCGCGATGGAGCAGGCCGACGCCGCCCGCCGCCTACCCGGGACGCCGCAGCGCTGGATCCCAGGCCCCACCAAGGCCAGCGACGTCGACCCGAACCCCGAGCCGCCCCGCTGCCCGCTGTGCCACCAGGCCATCCGCAGGTTGGCGAACACGCCGTACGCCACCACGGCGGTGCTGCCACTGATCAGGCCTGACGGCACGCTGCACGTCGTCGGCCCGGACGGTCAGACTCACGCCGTCACCCTGCCCCCGCGCACCCGCGCGACGGGCGTCGCCAGGAGCGGAGGCCGGCGCGGCGACGGCACCGCCAACACCGACGGCAGCCAGCCGTTCGGCCGGGGCGAGCTGGAAAGGCTCACCCTCGACGTCCTTGCCGCCAACCCGGGCGGGGCGATGACCCCGCAGGACATCGCCACCGCGATCGGCGGGCAGCTCGGCCGCACGGTCAGCTCCGGGGCGGTGCGCAACAACTGCACCAAGGCCGCCGCCGCCGGCCGCATCCTCCTGGTCTCCGACACGCCGCTGACCTTCACCTACCCCGCGCCAGCCGACAACGGCGACACCGCCGAGCAGTCCTGACCCCCACCATCCCCACCCATGCGGGGGCCGAGCCCGTCGGGCTCGGCCCCCGCAGCGCATAAGAGGAGAAGCACGTGCCACACGAACTCGAAACGCTCGCGGACGGAACCACCGCCTTCGCCAGCGCCCGCCTGTCGGCCTGGCACCAGCTCGGCACCGTCACCCAGAACACGATGAAAGCCGAGGAGATCATGGCCGCCGCCCGACTCGGCGACTGGGGCGTGCGCACCATCCCCACCGTCGGCATCGACATCGTCGACGGCGTCGAGGTGCAGATCCCCGCCGACGACAAGCGCATGACCGTGCGCCGCAACCCCGTCACCGGCGACACCGAGTACCTGGGCATCGTCGGCACCGACTACACCGTGGTCCAGAACGAGCAGTGCGCCGAGATGCTCGACCACCTCGTCGATCAGGTGGGCGGCGCCCACTTCGAGACCGCCGGCAGCCTGCGCCGTGGCAAGAGCGTGTTCGTCACCATGAAGCTGCCCGACGCGATGGAGATCGCCGGGGTGGACCGCTTGGACATGTACCTGATCGGCACCACCTCCCACGACGGCACTGCCGCCCTGCGAGTGGACGCCAGCCCGATCCGGGTCGTGTGCGCCAACACCCAACGCGCCGCCTTTCGGCATGCGGTCGGCCACTACACGTTCCGGCACACCTCCAACGTCAACTCCCAGATCAGTCAGGCCCGTGAGGCACTGGGCCTGATGTGGCAGTACGTGGAGACCTTCGAGAAGGCCGCCGGACGGATGCTGCAGACCGAACTGACCATGCGCGAGTTCGAGAAGGTCGTCGCGCAGGTCTGGCCGGTCAAGGACAACGCCTCCGACCAGACCCGCAACAACGCCAAACAGCGGCTTGGCACCCTCAAGTACCTCATCCGCGAGGCCGACACCCAGAAACCCATCGCCGGCAGCCGCTGGGCCGGCTACCAGGCCATCACCGAATACCTCGACCACTACCAGCCCGCCAAGAACGCAACCGCCCGCGCCAACCGGGTGCTGACCGGCAACGCCGACCATCTGAAGATCGCCGCCTTTGACCTGCTGAAGGTCTGACCGCCCCCTTGTTCACCGGCCGGGGGTGGCGATCACCGCGCCGCTGCCCCCGGCCCACCACAGCCGACTGGCTGCCGACCGTGCTCGGACGTCAAGGGTGAGGCCGCGTCACCTCATCGCCCTGTGGGTCGTAGATCGTCAAACCATATCGCTCCGCAAGAGTCAAGATCAGTTCGATGGCCGGTGTGCTGCGCTCCCCGAAGGTCATGTTCACGCTGAGGTGGTCGATACCAACGTCGAGTGGCATCGACATCCAGGGCGAGTCATCGCGGTATGGGGGGAAGTCGGGGTAGCGGGCACGAAGGCTCTCGTAGAGGCCGACGATGCGATCGTCCAACTCGCCCTCGGGATGCTGGCTGCTACTGCAGCGCCTCACCATGGCGCGTACCGCGTCATCGCTCGCGGCCGGGTCGATGGCCAGCACATCAAGGTCAAAACTCACCGGCACATGCTGCCGCACGCATCCTCAACAGTCGAGCAAGACCTGAACCCCGTTCTGTCCGGTGACCGCCCACGTGGCTCCGCGCAGCCGAACGCCCTACTCGTATCGGGAGAACCTGTAGGGCACCCCCTCAATCTCGGTCACATAACCAATCACCGGTATCGGGTTCCGTGCCTCAGCGAGGTCGACTAGCAGCTCCGTAAGGGTGCCGGCGTAGCGCTCCGGCGGGTCGATCATGGCGGTGTCGCAAACGACCGTCGGCCACTGCTCGGGAGGACCGTCGTTGAGATGCCAGCAGAGCAGATAGTCGACGTTCACGGTTCCCCATACCCGGAGATCACCCGGGGACGCGCCGAAGTGGTAGGGGAAACCTCCTGCATGCTCCGCCTTGTCGTTCATCACGGCGTGCCAGTTCCCTGCGTATGTGAGGAAGTCCTCCACTGCGGCCCAGCGGTGGGGATGTAGGACCTTCAGGAAGCCGATTTCACCGGGTGGAAAGCGCTCAACGTAACGGCGGTAGTCCTCTGGGAACGGGTGGCCAGCGGCTTCCGCGAGGGCTGGCCAGTCAAGCCCCGCGTCTGCCGATCCCTCCCAGTCGAGTAGCACGGCGAGCCGGTTTAACAGCGGTGACGGGGCCACCCACTGTTCGAGAACGCCGACCTGCTCGCTGGCTTCCTCAACGACGTCCATACCGAGCTGCCGCCGCTCACTCACCGCCTGTAGCCCCTACCTGACCGTACGTCTGACGGCCGTGCACCCGCGCAGACCGGGCCTTTTCGTTTCACTGAAGGAATCGCCATGACCAAAGTCATTATCGGAGTAGCCACTGTCGTCATCGTCGCCTGCTTCGGCCTGCCTATGCTGCTGCTGTCGTCCGTCTTGGGCGGCGGCGCCAGCCAGTGTGGCATCGTGGCCGTGCCCCACTCAGGGCAGCCGCCCGCCAGCGCCGGATGGGACACCGAGCAGTTGGAGAACGCCGCAATCATTCTCGACGTCGGCGTCGCCAAAGGCGTCCCCCGCTGGGGCTGGGTCATCGCCGTCGCCACGGCCATGCAGGAATCAGGCCTGCGCAATCTGCCCCACCTCGGCGACAACAACGACCACGACTCCATCGGAGTGTTCCAGCAGCGCCCCAGCCAGGGCTGGGGCACCGTCGCGCAATTGTCCGAGCCCGCCTACCAGGCGGGCAGATTCTTCGACAAGCTGCTGACCGTTCCCGGCTGGGAGTCGATGCCCCTCACCGAGGCCGCACAGGCGGTCCAGGCCTCGGCCTTCCCCGACGCGTACGCCAAGTGGGCCGACGACGCTTCGCACCTGGTGGAGCAGCTGACCAGCACCCCGACGAGCTGCGAAACCGATGCGCCAGCCGCCCTGCCGGACGGGTTCGCGCTTCCCGCCAACACCCCGCCCGCCGTCGCGACCGCCGTCTTTTGGGCCGTCAACCAACTCGGCACCCCGTACCACTTCGGCGGATCATGCACCGACCCGCACTCCGGCAACCCCGATAAGCAGTGCGACTGCTCATCGCTCATGCAGGCGGCGTACCGAGCGGCCGGCATCTCCATCCCCCGCATCACCACCGACCAGGCCAACGCCGGAAATCCCGTAACCGACCCAGCGCTCCTGCTCCCGGGCGACCTCATCCTCATTCCGGGCAGCCAAGGCACCATCGCCAACCCACGCCACGTCGGCATGTATCTCGGCGAGGGACTTGTCATCCAAGCCCCGAAGACCGGCGACGTCGTGAGGCTCACCCGGCTGAGCAGTTGGATCAATCAGGTCGCAGCGCTTCGTCGCATCGTTGCCCCCGTCAGGTGAGGGCTCGCCGAGCGCCGCGCCAACTGAGCTGCTGATCTTCAGCAAGCACTTTGGCGTGTGGGATCACCCCACTCCGATTCGGTGATCGTCTTTTGGCGGAGTAGCCCAACACCGTCTACGCCCGCCAAGCGATGGGAGACCTCGGTACCGCATCAGGCTGAGGCAGTGCCGGGCTCGACTCGATCCGTCATACATCGACTCCACTTGGAGGGTGCCGGTTGGTCGACGCCCTCCGGGGTTGGCTGTCGGCTCGGGGCCTGCGGTATCTGCGTCCGGAGGCCCCGAGGCGACGGCTCACTCGTTGCGGAGCACCTCGGCGATCGCGAGCCGGGCCGCGCCGCGGGCCGGGACCAGTGCACCGAGGAGCGCGATCACGACGCCGGCGAGGGCCATGAGCGCGAGCGTCGGCGCCTGCCACACCTCCAGCACCGAGTGTGGGATGGCGATCTGGGCCGCGTCGGCGGCGGTCGGCACGATGTACCGGTGCGCAACGATCCCCAGGGGGATGCCGAGCACACCGCCCGCCACGCCGACAACGGCCATCGACGTCAGCACCATCGTGACGACCTGGCGTGGCGTCATCCCGATCGACTTGAGCGTGCCGAGGTCGCGGCGGCGTTCCCGGACGTTGAGCACGACCGTGTTGAAGACGCCGAGGGCCGCGACGGTGGACAGCAGTAGCGAGAGCACCGACGAGAAGCCGATCACGGTCACCGCGAAGTCGCTGAGCTGGGAGGTGTCCCACGCGTCGATCGCCGGGTCGGCCGCTTTGACCCCGGCGACGTACGCCGCGACATCGCCGCCACGCTTGAGCTGGACCTGGTAGTACACCTCGTCTGGCCTGACGGCGCGGTCCGGCGCGAGGTCGGTGAGGACGCGCCAGTCCACGAACATGCCGGGCGGTCCGGGCGCGCCGTCCATCGTCTCGCCGATCACGGTCAGCACCGTCCGCCGTCCGCCGAGCTGCAGGGTGAGCTTGTCACCGACCTTCAGTCCGCGCTCACGCATGAGTTCCGACGGCACGACTGTCTCGTCCACCCGCGTCATCCAGCGTCCGGCGGTGAGCTCGTCCTGGTAGCCCATCGACGAGTAGTCACCGCGGACGAAGTTGACGGTCAGCGGCTGCGTCTGCCCGATGGTGGGGACCGGCAGCCTGAAGACGGGGGTGACCCGAGCGACGTCCGGCAGCCCGCGCAGCAGCTGCTCAACCTGCGCATCGGTCCGAGTGGTGGTGGCCTGCGGCCCCGTGGGCGGCAGCTGACCTTCGGGGGCGATCCGCGTCCGGCCATCGGACGGCCGGACCCCGATCTGTCCCGAGGCCCGGTCTTCGATCGTGGAGATCCGGGTCAGCGTGTCGGCCAATCCCGTCGCGAACGTCACGGTGGTCACGCCGAGCAGGACGGCCACGACGGTGAAGACGGTCCGACCCGGTCGCGCGAACGGCAGGCCCAGCCCGAGGGTCACCGCACGCGACAGCCGGACACCGGCGAGCCGACGCTGGATCCGCGTCCCCTGTCCGGCCCGTGGGGAGCTGCCGGCGCTGATCGCCTCGGCGGCCGACAGTCGGTGTGCCCGGACGGCGGGCACGAACGCCGCCAGGGCGACGAGTGTCGGCACGCCGATCAGCCCAGCGACCCAGATCCAGACGCCGACGTTGATGCCGACGTCGAGCCCGAGGCCCTCGAACCCGTCGCTCAGCAGCGGCTGGGCTCCCAGGGTGCCGGCGACGGTGCCAAGGACGCAGCCGATGAGGGCGGGTACCGACACCATGACGAGGTGGACGGAGACAACCTGGCGCGGTGTGAATCCGAGCGCCTTGAGGATCCCGATGTGCCGGAAGCTGGAGACGACCGCGCCGCTGACCACGTTGCCCACGATGACGACCGCGACGATCAGTCCGAGCACGCCGAACGTGGCGAGGAACGGCACGTACACGCCGATGTCCGAGGCGACCTTCTCCTTGACGACGAGGTACGGCTGCGCGGCGATCAGCGCGCCCGTTGGCAGGCCAGCCGTGACGGCGGCCAGGTCGGCGTGGACGGCGGACTTCGTAGACACGTCACCGGTGAACCGGTAGAGCATCTGGACCGACGTGGGGTGCAGCGCGGTCATCTGTTCCGGTGACACCCAGGCGTCGGCGGTCTGGTTGAGACTGTGGGCCCGGCCGACAATGGTGTACCGCTTGCCGCCGAGGGTCACCTGCCCGCTGCTGTCCGGCGGAAATCCCCTCGAGTCTGCGCCGGGTTCGGGCTGGTTGAGGACGACCTCGCCGAGGGCCGTGGGCCAGCGCCCCTGCCAGAGGTTGAGGCGGTCCACCGGGCCGGCTGGGTCGGCGCGCCCCACGACGGTCAGCGGGCCTCGTGGGCCCGGCCCGCCGCCGTCGGTGAGGTCGAGTGTGATCTGCCCGAAGGGTCCCGCCGCGGCCGTCACGCCGGTTCGCTGGTCGGCGAGCTGCGCGTCGGTGACCTTGGCCGGGTCGTACACGGCGATCGCGTGTGGTCCCTGTTGCCTGGCGAAGGCGCGGTCGAACGGCGCCGAGGACGCCTCGAGCAGTGCCAGCGCCACGACGATCGTCGTGGTGGAGAGCAGGACGACCAGGCCGATGACGAACGTTTGCACCCGACGTCGCCTAACCGCCGCCCGCGAGGCCCGCCACACGGCACTCATACGCGTTCCAGACTGCGTTCGCGGATGATCCGCCCGTCAGCCAGTTCGACCACGCGGCTGGCGCACCGCGTCGCGAGCCGCTCGTCGTGGGTGACGATGAGCAGGGTCTGCCCGATCTGGTTGAGGTCCAGCAGCAGGTCCATCACCTGCTCGCCGGAGCGGCTGTCCAAGGCGCCGGTCGGCTCGTCGGCGAGCAGCAGTGCCGGGCGGTTCATGAGGGCTCGGGCCACCGCGACGCGCTGGCGCTCGCCGCCACTGAGGGCTGCCGGATACGCGTTGCGCCGGTCGGCGATGCCCAGTTCGTCGAGCAGTTCCATGGCCCGCTTGCGTGCCGGGCCTGCCTTGGTACCGGTCAGCTGGGCGGTGAGCGCCACG
Source organism: Micromonospora sp. NPDC004551 (assembly GCF_040609975.1). Lineage (NCBI taxonomy): Bacteria > Bacillati > Actinomycetota > Actinomycetes > Micromonosporales > Micromonosporaceae > Micromonospora > Micromonospora sp. NPDC004551. The sequence continues at coordinate 31,789 of NZ_JBEXLM010000013.1, forward strand.
TTGTCTATCGCTGGTAGGTCGTCGAGCAGGTTGAAGAACTGGAAGATCATGCCGATCCGGTGCCGCCGGAACAGCGCCAGCTTCGTTTCGTTCAGCCGGCCGAGCTCCTCGTCGTGGACGCGCACCGACCCGGATGTCGGCCGGTCCAACCCGGCGATCATGTTCAGCATGGTGGACTTGCCGCAGCCCGACGGGCCCATTACCGCCACCGCCTCGCCGGCGCGGATCTCGAGCGATACGCCGTCCAGGGCGGTCGTGTCGCCGTACTCTTTGCGGACGTTGTCCAGCCGCACGACGCAGGTGTCAGTGGTCATGGCAGCACGTTATGGCCGCGGGTAGCGCCGGGTCGTCGGTCCCGGGATGTAAGCCGCCGGGGCTGTCATCCCAGGGATGTACCGGGTGGACACCGGGGATGATGTGGCGCCGGTCCGCGTTTGCGAAAATGCTGGGGTGGAATCGGGGGCGGTGTGGCTGGTCGGCGCGCTCGTCGCAGCCTGCGCGGCCGCGGTATGGCTCAGTGTCGTACTTGTCCGGGCCCGGCGCGAGCACCGTCGGGCGCTGGAGGAGCGGGGCTGGCTCCTTGAACGGGAGCGGGAGAGCGCGGCCCGTACCGCAGTCGACGCCGAGCGTGCCCGCATCGCCCGGGAGCTGCACGATATCGTGAGCCACAACGTGAGCCTGATGATCGTGCAGGCCGCCGCTGCACGTGAGGTGCTCACGACCATGCCCGACGATGCCGCAGCGGCGCTGTCGGCAGTGGAGGGCGCCGGACGGACCACGATGACCGAGCTTCGGCACCTGCTCGGCCTGCTGGCGCCCGCGGCGGACGGCGACGATGGCATGGACGGGGCCGACCTGGCGCCGCAACCCAGCCTGAGCAGGCTCAGCCCGTTGATCGACCGGATCGCGTTCGCCGGCCTGCCGGTAGAGGTGCGGATCTCCGGTGAGCCCCGGCCAGTGCCGTCCGGGATCGACGTCACCGCGTACCGAATCGTGCAGGAGGCGCTGACGAACGCGCTGAAGCACGGCGCCGGAGGGAAGGCGGAGGTGACGATCCGCTACGCCGAGCACTCGTTGCGGGTGGAGGTGCTCACCGGAGGTCCCAGCGTGCTAACGGGCGACCATCCTGCACCACGCGGCGGAGACGGCGCCGGGCGGGGATTGCTGGGGCTGCGACAGCGCGTTGCGGTCTACGGTGGCGATCTCGACGCCCGCCGGCGGCTTGGCGGCGGGTACCGGGTCCGCGCCCGCATCCCGGTGGAACATCCGTGAAGGCCCAGCCCGACCCTGCCAGACCGCCAGGGCCGGCGCCTTTGCCCTCGCCGCGTGTGCTCATCGCCGACGACCAGGAGCTGATCCGCACCGGCTTCCGGCTGATCCTCACCGCCCGCGGCATCGACGTGGTCGGCGAGGCCGCTGACGGCGCCGAGGCGGTGGCGGCCGAGCGGCGGCTGCGTCCCAACGTCGTGCTCATGGACATCCGCATGCCGACGATGGACGGGCTCGAGGCAACCCGACGGATCCTGGAGTACAGCCCCCGCTGCCGGGTGCTCATGCTCACCACGTTCGACCTCGACCGATACGTCTACGCCGCCCTGGCACTCGGCGCAAGCGGCTTCCTCCTCAAGGACGTCACCGCCGACCACCTCGCCGCCGCCGTACGTCTCGTCGACACCGGCGACGCCCTCCTCGCGCCCTCGATAACCCGGCGGCTCGTCCAGCGCTTCGCCAGTGCGGACCAATCGGCTGGCGACGGACCGACCCCCGCCATCCACCGGGATCTCGCCGCGCTGACGCCGCGCGAGCTGGAAGTGCTGACGCTCCTCGGCCGCGGTCTCTCCAACACCGAACTGGCCCAGGCGCTGACCCTGAGCGAGGCGACGGTGAAGACCCACGTGGCGCGGATCTTCGCCAAACTCGCGCTCCGCGACCGTGCGCAGGCGGTCGTCCTGGCCTACGAGACCGGCCTCGTCACGCCCGGCGACACCTGATCGCACCCCACGGGTGTAGGACGGCATGATCGATGGTCCGAAACGGTCGCCATCGGCGGGCCTGCGGGCCTGGAACAGCCCCAGCCACTGGTCGCCCGACCAGCGCATGCTTCGCCGGCCGGGGCTGCTCGGCTCCCTCCGGGATCCCAGCTACATCCCTCGGACAACTCGTCCAGCGAGTGTCCGTATTCGGCTATCCGCGCACACTCAACAGCAGATGAGTCCGGCGAAGCGCTTTCGTCGGCCGGCTCCGGGGGCGGGCGCTTTTTGTGGCCGCCCCCGTGCCTGGTCGAATCCTGGCCGATACCGCAGCAGCGACGTCCCCCCGGCGCCGGCCACGCCTCGGCTCACGCCTCAGCCGACGAGTGACGATCTCATCCCTGCAAGACGCGCCGCGGCTTGAACCGGCGAACCTCCTGCGGCCAGCCGCACGCCTCCGCGATCTTGCCGGCCCACATCCGGGCCGTCGCCTCATCCGGCACATCCACGATGGTCAGGCCACCCAGGAACTCCTTGCTCTCGACATACGGCCCGTCGGTGAAGACCACCGCCCCGCCCGTGGCGTCTGCGTTGAAGACCGGGCCGTCCTCTTCCTCCAGACCCCCGGCGAAAACGAACGCCCCAGCGGCCTTGATCTCATCAACAACCGCCCTGGCGAGCGGACCGCGCCCACGGAACCACTCCTCGGTGTGCTCACCCACCCACTGCTGATTGAAGTAGATGAGGTACTCAGACATGTCCGCTCCCCCTGATCGCCCCCGGACCCGACGTCCGTGTCTGCATACGCTACGAACGGCACCCGGCAGATCCGACACCCTCCAGCTTGATTTCTGTCAACCGGTCAAACCGTCGCACCCACATCGGCTAGAAGCGGATGCCCGACACACCAGCCGTCACGGACTGTCGGCATCACGCTCCGTGTTCGGCATGCTCAAGGCCCGTGTAACGCATCGATTGAAGCCATCGTGTAACGGATCAAGCCGGTACGACTCCCGCTGCTGCAGCGGTGCAAGGCCCCCGGCCCTCAGAGCTGGTCGGCTCCGTGGGCTGGCCGGGCGCGATCCAAGCCCTCGGGCGGCGGATTCATCGCCAAGGAGGTGCCGGACAAGGGCAGCCGGAATCCGCCCGTCGGGCGGCCGGACCAGGCCGCAGACCGTCTGCGGCGACTGACGTGGCTTGACCCCGGCAACGGATTGAGCGTGGATCAGGTTCACGCCCCACGGGCGGCCAAGAGCGGGTTCTCACGCCGATCGTCGACAGTTCCCCCGGCAGTGAGAAACGCCGCAGCAACCAGCGTTCGCCTACGTATCGCACCGCCGCGCCGGAAAAGCCGGCGGTTCAACCCAGAGACCGGCCCAGGGCGCCACGACAGGCGCCAGGGCCCTGACGGACGGAGATCCGCAAGCCATGAGTCAAGCCGTCAAGGCTGCCCTGCTCACCACAAGAGACCTTGGGAAGAACGAGCGAGCGGTGGCCATCGCCATCGCCGCCCACGCCAACCATGAGGGCAACGCCTGGCCATCCGTGGCCACCCTCGCCGAGTACGTCGGCTGCTCCGAACGCACAGTGCAACGATGCCTGGCCAAGCTCGTGCAACTGGGTCGCCTCGTCGTGTCGAAGGTCGTCGGCATCGCCACGCGCGTCTACCGACTCGCGCACGCGAACCGACGGACCACAGCCGCAGCGGGGGTGACAGAACCACCGGCGGGGGTGACACATGTGCCTGCCGGGGGTGACAGCCAGAGTGTCACCCGAAGTACTGAAGACCAATTGAAGGACGACGCGCCTGTGAACGCACCGGGGTGGCGGCGGTATCTGCCGACAAGCCGGCGGGCTCCGGCGCCAGCCGGAACCGACCGGCGACGCGCGACCACGCCAAAGGCCGGCGGCCGGTGCCAGCGGCCCGGGCATGTTGGTCAGCCCGCTGGCCGCTGCGTCCCCTGCCGTTCCGAGGCCATCGAGCGCAGATGAACGGCCGAACCGGCTGACCATGTGCTGTCGGCTCTGCGGTGGAACTTCGCCGCACTGGTCGACCATCCGGGTACCCCGGTCATCGGGCGGGGCGATGCCGCACTGGTCGAGATGGTCGACAAGTCCTGACCTTTCGGCGGTTCGGCACCCGTCCCGGAGGGCCTCACTTTCATTCAAGAATTCAAAAGTTGAATCGCATCGATCTAAAGATTAGCGTGTGGCTCATCGATCTTTTGTGCTGCGGGATCGAAGACGCCGGTCCAAGGGAGGCGAGCCTCACCGATCCTCCCGGGCCGGGCCCCCACCACTCGCACCAGGAGGAACCGTGACCGCACCGAACGGCCGGCACCGACGCCGGAGAGCCGCGCTCGCGGCCGCAGGTGCCGCTTTGGCGACCCTGCTCGCTGCCGTACCCGTCACCCCGTCCGCGGCGGCGCCCGTCAACGCCGACGTCCCGCCGCAGGAACCCGGCGTCACCCTGCGCTCATACGACATGGGTGTACCACTGTCGGCGCTGTGCACCCTCAAACCCGCGCAGACGCCGAACGTCGACAAGCTGATGCCGCAGATCAACTGGACCAGCACCGACGAGTTCGGCCTGTCCGACCGGTTCATCAGCCACGCCATCGCCAACCTCACCGTGCCCACCGACGGGGAGTACGCGTTCCGCCTCACCAGCGACGACGGGTCGCGGCTGACGATCGGCGACAAGCTCGTCGTCGACCACGACGGCCTGCACGGCGAAACCTCCAAGGAAGGGTCGCTGAGCCTGACCGCCGGCCTGCACCCGTTGTTCGTCGAGTTCTTCGAGAACGGCGGCGGCCAGGTGCTGCGGCTGGAGTGGCGTCCCCCGGGCGCGAGCGGATTCGAACTCGTGCCGACCTCCGCGTTGAGCACCGAGGCCGACGTCGTACGTGTCACCGCCCCGGGTTGGAAGTACTGCGAGGGTGCGACCGACTCGGCGGGCGACGGCCTTCCTCTGGATCGGGTGCACCCCGGCTACACGCTCACCGACCTGCGCCCCGAAGGCTTCACGCCGCAGGTCACCGGCATGGCGTTCATGCCCGACGGCGACCTGGTGGTCTCGACTTGGGGTGGCACCGACAACGCGACCGGCGAGGTCTACCTGGTCGATGGTGTCACCGGCAAGACCGGCTCCGAGCAGGTCACCTACCGCAAGTTCGCGCAGGGGCTGCGCGAACCGCAGGGAGTGGCGGTGGTCGACGGCACGGTCTACGTCAGCCAGAAGCACGAGCTGACCGCCCTGCGCGACACCGACGGCGACGGCGTCGCCGATGACCAGCGGACGGTGGCGACCTGGCCGTGGGGCGGCAACTTCCACGAGTTCGCGTTCGGCCTGCTCTACCGGGACGGGTACTTCTATCTCAACCTGTCAGTCGCCATCAACCTTGGTGGCGCCACCACCGTGCCCCAGCCGGCGCGCAACCGCGGCACGTCGATCAAGGTGAACGCCGCGACCGGCGAGATCACGTACGTCGCCGGCGGCCTGCGCACCCCCAACGGCATCGGCTGGGGACCGCGCGGCGAGGTCCTCGTCACCGACAACCAGGGGGGCTGGCTGCCCGCGAACAAGCTGGTCCAGATCAAGCAAGGGGCGTTCTACAACCACTACACCACCCCCGCGGGCCCTTATGACGACAAGGCGGTGACCCGTCCCATCGTCTGGCTGCCGCAGAACGAGATCGCCAACTCGCCGTCCACGCCGGTGCTGCTGAAGCAGGGGCCGTACGCGGGGCAGCTGGTCGTCGGTGACGTGACCTACGGCGGCCTGCAGCGTGTCTTCCTGGAAGAGATCGAGGGGCAGTACCAGGGTGCGGTGTTCCGGCACACGCAGGGATTGGAGTCCGGCATCAACGAGGTGGCCCTGGGCCCCGACGGCGCGCTGTACGTCGGTGGCCTGGGCGCCGGCGGTAACTGGGGCCAGGAGGGCAAGCTCACCTACGGCCTGCAGAAGCTGACGCTCAACGGCACCTCGGTGTTCGAGGTCAAGCAGATGCGCGCGTCGCATGTCGGATTCGAGCTGGAGTACACCGAGCCGTTGTCCGCCGAGACCGCACAGCGGCTCGCGGACGCGTATCAGGTGGAGCAGTGGCGTTACGGCGCCACGAGCCAGTACGGCGGTCCGAAGCTCGAGCTGGAGACGCTCAAGGTGGCCAAGGCCGAGCTGTCGGCCGACCGTCGCACGGTCAAGCTGCGGATCCCGGGTCTGAAGGAGAACCGCGTGGTGCACGTGCGCTCCCCGCGTCCGTTCTCCTCCGCCGGCGGCGAGGAGCTGTGGAACACTGAGGCCTGGTACACGCTCAACGAGATCCCGGGCCGCGTGGTGCAACCGCAGACATTCTTCGAGGCCGAAGAGGGCCGGACGGTCGCGGTCGGTATGGCCACCGACCACGCCGCCTACTCCGGCGCGGGCTTCGCCGCCGGGTTCACCGAGAACGGCTCGTCGACCCGGATCTCCGTCGACGTCGCCGAGAGCGGCAGCTACGACCTGGCGATGCGCTACAGCAACGGCCCGAACCCCTACTCCGGGCAGAAACAGCTGAGTTTGTACGTCAACGGCGAACGCGTCGAGCAGACGGTCTTCCCCTCGACCGTGACCTGGGAGGAATGGGGAACGGTCACCACCACCGTGCCGCTGAACAAGGGCCGCAACGTGGTCGAGTACCGCAAGGAGGCCGCGGACTCCGGACACGTGAATCTCGACGTGCTCGCGGTGCGGCCGCACGGCAAGCGCATCACGCTGTTCAACGGCGGCGAGCTCACCGAATGGCAACACACCGACGGACGCGAACCGACCTGGACCGTCGCCGACGGCGCCATGACGGTGCGCAACGGTGACCTGCGCACGGTGCAGGCCTTCGGGGACTTCCGCCTGCACCTGGAGTTCAACCTGCCGCTGTACCCGCCGGACGTGACCGGCCAGGCGCGCGCCAACAGCGGCGTGTTCCTGCAGGACCGCTACGAGATCCAGATCCTGGACTCGTTCGGCATCGACCCGCCCCAGAAGAACGACGCCGCGGCCATCTACAACCAGAAGGCCCCCGACGTGAACGCGGCGCTGCCGCCGCAGACCTGGCAGACGTACGACATCGTCTACCGGCAGGCCCGCTACGACGCGGCCGGCAAGAAGGTCGAGAACCCGCGCGTCACGGTGGTCTGGAACGGCGTGAAGGTGCAGGACGACGTCGAGATCCTCGGCCCGACCGGCAGCAGCCGGCCCGAGGGCCCGGCGGCGGGTGCCATCCGGCTGCAGGATCACGGCAACCCGGTCCAGTACCGCAACATCTGGATCGAGCCCCTGGCTCTGTAGGTTCGCCAGCGATCGCAACGCGGGCGGTCGGGTACCGGTTTCCCCGGCCCGGCCGCCCGCGGCCTGGATGGCCCGACAGCCTGTGCGCTGGCTCAACGGAGGTGGTCGTGGCAATTCCGGTTGATGCAGGGCGTCCCGGTCGCCGCTGGTCGGCATTGCCCACCACGAGGCCGTAGTCCGTCAAGGCCCCTGTCCCTCTCGCCGTATCCAGTGGTGTGTGATCCCTGCCGTCGGACACCTCGACAATCACTGCTCGTCGCTTGGATCTGGCGTCAGCGTGTACCCAGCTGCGAGGCAGTGTCAGTCGTGCTCATCTCGGCCACGCTGCTCGGCCTGCATGTGCGCCGGCTCGGCGTCGCGAGCATCGGTGGGCGGCGAACTCTGCCGCTCTGTGGCCCATGCCACATGTGGTTCCTGTCAGCAATCGGGGCGCCGTCCCGCTCAACTCACCGAGAGCAAGCGAACCGACAGGAGCCACTCATGAAGCACCGCATCGTCGTTCTCGGCGCCGGCTATGCCGGGGCCTTCGTGGCCGGGAACCTGGCCCGCCGGCTGTCCCCGGCGGACACCGAGATCACCGTGGTCAACGCCGAGCCGGACTTCGTCCAGCGGCTGCGGCTGCACGAGCTCGCAGCCGGCCACGAGATCAAGGCTCCGAAGCTCGCTGACGTCTTCGCGGGCACGGGGATTCGGCTGCGCCTGGCCCGTGTCACCGCCGTCGACCCCGAGCGCCAGGTCGTCGCCCTGGCCGGCGCCGACGGCGGCGGCGAGCTCGGCTACGACACGCTTGTCTACGCCCTCGGCAGCCGCGGCGACGATCGTGGCGTCCCCGGCGTGGCCGAGCATGCCTTCGACATCGCCGCCCGGCCCTCCGCGCTGCGCCTACGCGAGCGACTGGACAGCCTGGGCAGGCGGCGCGGAGGCGGGCGGGTGGTGGTCGTCGGTGACGGGTTGACCGGCATCGAAACCGCCACCGAGATCGCCGAAGCTCGGCCCGGCCTGTCGGTGACGCTGCTCGCCCGCGGCGAGCTGGGTGCCCGGCTGTCCGCCGGCGCCCGCAGCCACCTGCGTCGGGCCTGCGATCGGCTGGGCATCACCGTCCTAGAGCACACCAGCGTCGAAGCCGTCGAAGCAGCGCGGGTGCTGTGCGCCGACGGCACCGCCCTGGCGTCCGACGCCACCGTGTGGACGGCCGGGTTCGCGGTCAATCCCATCGCCGCCGCCAGCGGGCTGGAGGTCACCGAGCACGGCCGGATCGTCGTCGATCGCAGCATGCGGTCGGTCTCGCACCCGAACGTCTACGCGGCCGGCGACAGCGCCTACGCCATCGGCGACAACGGCCGGCCGCTGCCGATGTCCTGCGCGTCGGCCGGCTACACCGGCCAGCAGGCCATCGAGGCGATCATGGGACGCCTGACCGGCCGCAAGGTCGCGAACACCAAGCTGGCCTACCCGGGCAACCACATCAGCCTCGGGCGGCGCGACGGGATCCTGCAGCTGGTGGACCACGAAGCGCAAGCCAAGCCGAAGTATGTGGGTGGCCGGAAGGCCGCGCGGATCAAGTCGGGCATCCTCAAGATGTCGCTGTGGGCGACCTCGCACCCGACCTTCGGCCTGCCCAGGCGCAAGCGCCGCCTGGCCGCCGCGCCGAACACGTCGGCCAAGAAGGCGCTCGGCGTTGTCGCCTAGGGTGGCCGGCGTGGACAGCACCGCCACTGATCGCTTCGACACCAGTCGGTTCGAGGCCAGCCGGAACCGGCTGGCCTCGCTGGCGTACCGGCTGCTGGGCTCCGCCGCCGACGCCGAGGACGCCGTGCAGGATGCGTTCCTGCACTGGCAGGCCGTCGACCGGCAGCGGATCGAGGTGCCGGAAGCGTGGCTGACCAAGGTGGTCACCAACCTGTGCCTCGACCGGCTCCGCTCGGCACGAGCCCGCCGCGAACGCGCCGTCGGCGCCTGGCTGCCCGAACCACTGCTCGACGGCGACCCGATGCTCGGCCCGGCCGACACATTCGAGCAGCGCGAATCGGTCTCCCTGGCGATGCTGACCGTCATGCAGCGCCTGTCACCCCTCGAGCGGGCCGTCTACGTCCTGCGCGAAGCGTTCTCCTGCAGCCACGCCGAGATCGCCGAGATCCTCGACATCACCGAGTCGTCAAGCCAGCAGCACCTGCACCGGGCCCGGCACCGCATCACGGCCGCGCGCCGCCGCGGCGGCGAGGTCGATCCGGCATCCGCCCGCAGGATCGTCGAGGAATTCCTCGCGGCTGCCTGCTCGGGCCGCACCGAACGGCTGGTGGCGCTGCTCACCGACGACGCGACCGCGATCTCCGACGGCGCTGGCCTGACCGAGACGCTGCTGCGGTACGACACTGCGCAGCGCATCGCCGCCGTCGTACGGGCCGGCTTCAAACCCACACCCGCGAAACGGCGGCTTGCCGGCGGCACGCCCGCCATCCACTACGCGCTCGTCAACGACGCCCCGGCCATCCTCTTCGTGCTCGGCGACCAGGTCATCGGCGCCGTGACGCTCGACATCACAGGCGGCAAGATCGCAACCGTACGCGGCATCGCCGCCCCCACCCGCCTCGCTCGCCTCGCGCAAGCTTGGCGGCAGCACGAACCGGAGCAGCCGCTCATCCCGCAGTGGTGACCCGACGCCAGCCGCCGTCAGGCGCAGGCACCCGGGCCGGGGCGAGCCGGTGGGCAGCCACACGTCTCAGCCCGGATAGACGAGGTCGCAGTCGCGTGGGATGCCGCCGGGTCGAAGGAAGCTCCCCAGGCAGCAGCCATGTTGTTCCCGCAGCTTCGCTCGTGCTCGATCTGCCACCAGCGGCCATGGGTCGCCGATGGCAACGCTGATCATGTTGCGGGGTGCGCTCAGCCTGCGCCGTCGAGGTAGGCCAGCACGGCCAGCACCCGGCGGTTGTCGTCGTCGGAGACGCTCAGGTCGAGCTTGGTGAAGATGCTGGCCGTGTGCTTGCCGACCGCGCTCTCGCTGAGGAACAGCCGCTGCCCGATCGCCGTGTTCGACCGGCCTTCGGCCATCAGCGCCAGGACCTCCTTCTCCCGCGGCGTGAGCCGGTCGACCGCCCGCCCGGACGCCGTCGTCGGCGCGCCGGCCAGCAGCTTCGCCACGACGTCCGGGTCCATCGCCGTGCCACCTGCGGCGACCCGACGCACGGCGTCAACGAACTGCTCGGCGTTGAAGACCCGGTCCTTGAGCAGGTAGCCGATCCCGCCGGTGCCGTCGGCGAGCAGCTCACGTGCGTACAGCCGCTCGACGTGCTGGGAGAGCACGAGCACCGGCAGGCCGGGGATCTCGTGCCGGGCGGCCAGGGCGGCCTGGAGGCCCTCGTCGGTCTGGGTCGGCGGTAGCCGGACGTCGACGACCGCCACGTCCGGCCGATGCTCCAGCAGGGCCCTGCGCAGGTCGGGACCGTTGTCCACGGCCTCGACCACGTCGAAGTCGTGCGCCTCCAGCAGCCGGATGAGCCCCTCCCTCAGGAGGTACAGGTCCTCGGCGAGGACGACGCGCACGGTACCTCCAACGTCACGACGGTCGGGCCGCCCGAAGGACTCTGCACCCGGACAGTACCGTCGAAGACCGCGAGCCGATGCCGCAGGCCCCGCAGGCCGCCACCCAGGGCCGGGTCGGCGCCGCCCCGCCCGTCGTCCTCGACCCGGACGTAGAGAGCCCGGCCGTCATGCTCGATCCGGACCTCGACCCGCCGCGCCCCGGAGTGCTTGGCCGCGTTGGTGAGCACCTCGCTGACCGCGAAGTAGACGGCGGCCTCGATCGGCGCCGGGACGCGGCCGGTCAGGTCGACCCTCACCGTGGTCGGCACCGGCACCTCCAGAGCCAGGGCCCGGACCGCATCGCCCAGCCCGCGCTCCTGAAGGACCGGTGGGTGCACACCGCGCACGAGGTCGCGCAGCTCGGCGAGCGCCTTCGTCGAGCTCTCCCGCGCCTCCGCAACGAGGTTGCGGGCGGCCGCCGGATCCTTCTCGATGAGCGATTCGATGAGGCCGAGCGTGATGCCGACCGCCACCAGCCGGGCCTGAGCGCCGTCGTGCAGGTCGCGCTCGATGCGGCGCAGCTCGGCCGCCTGGGCCTCGTTGGCGTCGGCACGACTCTCGGTCAGTTGCCGCACCCGCAGGTCGAGCCGGGCCTTCTCGGTCGGTCGCAGCAGCCAGCTCGTCCACCGGCCGTGCAGGCGCAGCGCGGCCGGGGCGACCACGAAGCCGAACACCAGGAGCGCGACGCCGAGAACGAGGGCCAGCCACGGCCGGTCGACGAGGACCAGCGGCCCCTCGACGTTGTCGTCGCCGACGAGCAGCCGCACCCCGGGGATCACCTGGCCCAGGAAGCCGACGCCGACCGCGCCGAGCGGGACGCCCGCGATCGCGCCGCCGACGATCGGGTCAAGCAGCAGGAAGGCAACGTCTCGCCAGGTGGCCGGGTCGCGCCAGGCCCGGTCCAGCCGCAGGTTGTAGCGGGCCCACTGCGCGCTCTTGTAGAGGTGCTTGTTCACCTCGTAGAGCCCGTCCGGCCGCCGCGCAGGCAGCTGCGGCTGCGGCCGGTAGGGCCCGTCCACCGTCACCCCGGACCAGTCGCGCGCCAGCCGCCGGCGCAGGTTGGTCAGCCACCGGATGTGCTCGGCGAACGGCGGCAGGAAGACGACCAGGCCCACCGCGAAGACCGCGACGAGCAGCATGCAGGACAGGGCGGCGTAGAACGCCGACACGACGGTGAGCCCGCCCAGCGCGGCCAGCCGGACGAGGTCGTACAGGCGACGCCCGTACCAGGCCTTGACAGCGCCGATGCGGGCCGGCGGCGGGCCGAGCACGGTGCCCGTCCAGCGGTCGTGCGCCCGCACGGCGACCGGCGCGACGGCGAACCCGAGCACGGCGGCAACCACGCCGACCGGGATCGCCCACCAGCCGAGCGCTGCGGGCCGGACGGCGGCGAGCGCGCCGCCTGCGGCGACGAGCGCGACCGGGCCGAAGCCCAGCACCGTGCCGACCAGCGGGTTGGCGACCATCCAGCCGAGGTCGCGCCAGGTCGCCCGGTCGCCCGTGACCCATTCGAGGTAGCGGACCGCGCGCGGCCAGTACGGATGCGTGTAAAGCTGGCGAGCGTGCCGGTAGCGGCCGTCCGGCTCCGGCTCAGGTGGGGGCGGCTTCGCCGCGTACGGGGCGGGCACGCCGCCGGCGACCCTGCGGGCGAGCCCGGTGATCCGACGCATCTGGACGAACGGCCACGGGATGAGGAAGAGCAGCCCGAGGCCGAAGCCCGGCACGAGCAGCGCCAGATGGACGACCAGGAGCACGGCCGACACGATGGCCAGCCCACCGCGTACGAGAGCGCGTCCCGTCGCGGCCATCCCCTGCGTCATCCACGTCATGGGCACAAGTCTGGCCTGCCCGGCTCGGCGGCCACACTGGGTCCAGGGCCCGCCTTGAGGGGGTGGGGCTAGCTACACCCCCTCGGGGGTCTGGCGTCATTACCGCGCGCCCGTCCGGTTTCTAGCGTTCCCGGCATGACACCAACGACTCCCGCGCTGAAGCTCTCGGGCCTCACGAAGAGATTCGGGGACACGACGGCGGTCGACGCGGTCGACCTCACCGTCCCCGCCGGCTCGTTCTTCGGCCTGGTCGGCCCGAACGGCGCCGGCAAGACCACCGCGTTGTCGATGGCGGTCGGGCTGCTGCGCCCCGACGCCGGCACCGCGCACATCTTCGGCACCGACGTATGGGCCGACCCGGTCGCCGCCAAGCGGCTCGTCGGCGTGCTGCCCGACGGCCTCGCGATGACCGAGCGGCTCACCGGCCGCGAGATGCTGACCTACCTCGGCCGGCTGCACGGCATCCCGCGTGACGTGCTGGACGAGCGGATCGACGAGCTGCTCGCCGTGCTCGACCTGGAACGGGCCCACCGCACGCTGGTGCTCGGCTACTCGGCCGGCATGCGCAAGAAGATCGGCCTCGCGACCGCCCTGCTGGCCAGCCCGAAGCTGCTGGTGCTGGACGAACCGTTCGAGGCGGTCGACCCGGTGTCGGCGGCCACCATCCGGTCGATCTTGCGGCGTTTCGTCGCCGCAGGCGGCTCGGTCGTGCTGTCCAGCCACGTCATGCCGCTGGTCGAGCAGCTCTGCGACACGGTCGCCGTGATGAACCAGAGTCGCGTGGTCGCCGCCGGTGGACTCGACGCGGTCCGCGACGGCCGTTGCCTCGACGACGCGTTCGTCGCGCTCGTCGGCGCCCGCACCACCGGAGAGGAGCAGCTGACGTGGTTGGCATCCTGATGCACACGAAATACCTGGTCCTGCGCCACTCGTTCAGCGGAACCAAGGCCGCGACGATGATCTCCGGCCTCGCCGCCGGGCTCCTCGCCGCCGCCGCCACCATCTGGTTCGTCGTGCAGGCCGGCGCCGCAGCCGGCGACCTGCTCGCGCTGACGCTCGCGTCCTGGGTCGTGGGCTGGGTGCTGGCTCCGATGATGGGCAGCGGCGACCCGGGCATCCGCACCGAGCACCTGGACCGCCTGCCGATCACCCACCGGCGCAAGGCGCTCGCGCTCTTCGCCGCCGCCCTGGTCGGCGTCGGGCCGGCGGTCATGCTGGTCGCCGCCGCGTCCCTGATCGTGTACGCGGCCCGTATCGGCACGGGCGCCGCAGCGGTGGCCGTGCCGGCCGTGCTCCTGCTGGTCCTACTCGTGGTCGCGGTGTCCAACGTGGTCGTCGTCGGCGTCGGCTCGCTGATCAACACCCGACGGGCGGCCGCGTTGATGGCCGTCCCGTGGGGGGTGTTGATCTGCCTGGCCGCGCAGGGGTGGACCCTCATCGCCGCGTTCGGCGGCGACGCCGCCGGCCCCCTGCCAGCCGGGTTCGCCCACGGTCTGCGGGTCGCGCCGTCGGGCTGGCCGGTCGCGGCCGTCGAGGCGGCCGGCCGTGGGCAGTGGGGCGTGGCGCTGGCCGCGCTCGCCGCAATGGCGGCGATCGTCGCGGCGGCGGTGCTGCTCTGGGCCCGCCTGCTCCGCCGGCCGCAGCCGGCGCCGGTCATCACGCCGGGCACCACGCAGGCGTGGGCGCCGCCGACCGCCATCCGTGCGGTCATGGGCAAGGAGCTACGGACGTGGAGCCGTGACCTGGTCCGGATCCACTTCCTCACGTTCGCGCTCGTGTACGCGGTCACATACACGCTCCTGCCGCTCGCGATCGGCTCCACCGACTACCTGCCGATGACCGGCGTCTTCGGCCTGGCACTCGCGGCCGGCTGCAGCGCCCACCTCTACAGCTCCGACGGCACGGCGCTGTGGCACACGCTCCTGGCACCGGGCAACGAGCGGGCCGACGTCCGTGGTCGTCAGCTCGCCTGGCTGGTGCTGGTCGGCCCGCCCGCCGTGGTCCTGACCGCGCTCGGCGCGCTCGCACACGGTGAGCGGACGATGCTGCACTGGGCGGCGGCACTGTTGCCGGTGACGCTGGGCGCGGGCGCTGGCCTGATACTGCTGATCTCGGTGTACGTGCCCATCCGGATGACCGACCCGCACCGGCGGGGCAGCAACCCCGGCCAGGACGGTGGCTCGCTCGCCGGGCTCGTCTGGCTGGTGCTCCCGGTCCTCGCGGTCGCCGCCGCCCCGGTCATCGTGCTCGTCGCCGTCGGGCTTCCCATGGCGGGCGTCGCAGCCGGCACCGTGATCGGCGTGCTCCTCGCCTGGGGCCTCGGCCGGCTGGCCTACCGGCGGCTGGGCACCCACGGCCCGGAACTGCTGGCCAAGGTGGGCAAGGCCTAGTAGCGCGTTGTGTCGGTTGAGTCGCCGGGGTTGTCTGATGGTGCGGTGATCCCTGACAAGCATGCAGGGCATCGGATGCGCCCTGCCCTCGGGTACGTTGACCGTCCAACGCCTCACGTATTGACGCGACCACCTGGGAGGTATGCGCATGCGAAGGACCAGCCGCTGGGTGGGGTCGTCGCTCGGCATGTGCCTGATGGTGGCGACCGTAGCCTGTACTTCCTCGGAGGACTCCAGTCCACGTCGAGAGGCACAGCCTCCGGTATCAACTGCACCCCACAAGACCGAGGACGGCCCTTCCCCGTCGACGCCTGGCCAGACACCATGCACCGAATCGATCAACGAATCGTCGGAAATACCGACGGGCTATCGCCTCGCAGGACAGGACGTCGCAGTACCTCACGGCAGGGTGCTGCAAGTAGCGGACTCCGGCGAATCCGATCCAGCGGCCCGACTATTCGCCAAATGGGGACTGATCGTACGCGCCGGCGCAGTGGTCGATCTTCAAGTGCCGCCTCCGTGGGAGAACAAGGCACGCATCGGGTGGGGACCCTCAGTCGGGCCCACCGTCAGCGCTCGAGTGCGTGCCTGTGCGTCTACCCCAGGTCAAAATCGGTGGCTGGCCTTCGCCGGCGGAACCTGGGTTGCGCAGGCGACCTGTCTACCGCTGACGATCCAATCGCGCGGTCAGGAGACGCACGTGCAACTCGATGTCGGTGTCCCATGCGACAGCACCAGCACCTCGTAGATCCAGCCCTGCACGGAACCTCCCGGGCCTGTCCCAGGCCGCAAGATGCTCGCCATCTCGATGCTCACGTCCCGGCCAGGCTGGCGTCCCGGGGTGGCGTCGGTTTCGGCCCGACGAGTCTGCGGACGCTGGCGCCAGCCGGGACCGACTGGCGGCCGCGCGCGGCGGTGCCACAGGCCGGCGGTGGTGGCCGGTGCCAGCGTCCTGGGCATATTGGTCAGGCCGCTTGCCGCTGCGGCGCCTGCCGTTCCGAGGCGATCGAGCGCAGCTATACGGCGGGACCCGCTTACCAGATGCTGTCGGCTCTGAGGTGGATTTTCGTAGCGCTGGTACATTCGCGATCGAATTCGCCGTCGACCGCAACGCGTTGAACGACCAGCAGGCCGGCGAGCGTATCCGGTCTGCCACGGCGCGTTCGAACGCCTCTCCCCTTGGTGAGCAGCCAGCCGCGGAAGTACTCGAATCCGTCGTCGCAGCAAGCAACCAGGCCCGGCTCAAGCAGTCGGGTGTCCGCGGCGAGTACTCCTGGCTGGCCCGCCCGGCTACGACACGATCGCCATCGCCGAAGGCACCGCGACCGCGCCAATCGGTCCGCGTCGACCGGACGGGAAGTGACCGCTTGTCACGACCACCTACCCTGGCTTCGCCGCACGCCGAACCCATTCGCCCGCCAGTGGAGCCGCCATGGTGTTGGAACTCCTGAGGGGACTCAGCCTCATCGGATGGGGCCTGTTGATTGGGTTCCTCGGCCTCATGTTGGTGGCGAACGTCTTCGGTGCCGTCGATGAGCAGGCCCGCAAGATGTCGCAGAGCTCATTCAGACGCTGGGTGGAAGGCCGACAGGTATCCCCGGAGGAGATAAAGCAACGGCCGGGGTTCGTGCTTGGCCGCTACATTGCCGGGATCGCGTTTGCGCTCGTCGGCTTAGCCGCAGTCGATGGCGGCGTCGTCTATCTGATCACCCAGCTTTCCTGAGCATGCAGCGGAAGCCGGGTCCTGCCCGCCGCCGGCATCGTCGTCCCCGACGAGGGGAAAGGCCCGCGGCCGCCGCCGGCTGGACGACGCTCAGGAGTCGTGGACGCCGGATCTCGACGTGGCCGCGCGCGAGCAGCTCGGCGCCCGCCCGCGCCGCGTGACCGTCCGTCCGGGTTGTCCTCGATGCCCCCCGACCATCGCATTCGAGGGTAGATCGACCGGCGTCGGCGAGGTAGTCGCCGAGGTCGCCGCGGACGACGACTGAGTGTTGGGGCTGCCGGTGCTGTGCCTGGCCGAGGCCGTGCGTCGACCGGGACCGCCTAGACCTGCTCATCCGCCACCCGTTCGCCGGGATCCTCCCCCGACCGGCACTGCTGGCGGGCTCGCGGTCACCCTCCGACACTGTCGGTCGCCTCGGCGCGGCCACCGCGGCGCCCACCCCGCGATAGAGCGCAGCTGCAGGTGCGAGGCTACCCTCTGACCCTCTCTGTCCGGTCGAGCGCCAGGATCGGCGGGCCGCAGGCACTGCACACCGCTGGCGGCGCTCGAGGGTCGGTTTGGCACAACCCGTGCACCGCAATCGGCGCCGCCTACTTTACGGCCAGGTCGACACCAAGCTGGGCGGCCAGGGCGATGGTCTCGTCCTGGGGTTCGGCGTCGAGATCGGCGAGGATTTTGGTGAGGGCTCGTAGCAGGGTGCGGATGCCGTCGGCGTCGGCGAGGGCGTGGCGGGCACGCATGGCGCGGGTGTAGAGGGCTTCGTTGTAGCGGTCCAGGCTGATGGCCTTGTCGAGCAGGTCGGACGCGGCCTGCGGGTCGCTGTCGAGGAGGTCGTCAGCGAGCAGGAGGTGGGCTTCGGTTCCCCACCGCCGTACGGCTTCGCGGTGTGGTTGGAGCCATTCGTAGTCTCGGCCGTCGGCCAGTGGCGCGGTGTAGAGGTCGCAGGCGGCGGTGAGCAGATCCCGGCGGCGCGGGCCGGTGGCGATCGCCGCGGTCCGCAGGAGGTCACGGAGCGTCCAGACGTCGACGTCGACGGTGGCCGGGTCGAGTCGGTACCGTCCGGCGGTTTTGATGACGTAGGCGTTCTTCGTGTCGGCGGCGCCGGCGCGGCCGAGGACGTGGCGCAGGTTGCTGGCGTTGGTGTGGACGCGTTGGTCGGCTTGGCTGAGGCGGGCGTCGGGTTCGAGGTATTCGCCGATGTCGCGGGTGGTGACTCCGTCGGGGTGGCAGGCGAGGAACACGGCGAGTTCGAGGGCCTTGGCTCGCAGCGGTCGGCCGGGCTGGGTGATGTTGTCGATCCGCGGCTGGCCGAGCACTCGGAGCTGCGCTTTGCGGGTGGTCGCGTCGGGCTGCGCAGTGACCGTCGGTTGTTCGGTGGGTTTGGTGTCGGTTCGGTTGGCGTGCAGTGGGACGACCGCGACCGGTACAGCGGGTGATGCGAGGGCGGGTGGTTCACCTGTCTGCGCTTCCCGCAGGGTCGTGAGGATCTGTATGGCCGTGTCGTGGTCGAGTACGGGCAGGCGCGGCGGCATCGACTCTGTCGCCTTGCCGGACACGAGTGTGGTGTGGCCGTCGGGGCCTACCTCGACGGTAGGGCCGTGGGTCCATTCGCCGAGCAGCAGCGCGGAGAGGTGCAGGTCGGCGCCGAGGGCGAGTGCGACCTTGGCGCGCATGCGGGCGCCCTCGGGCGGAGTTTTGGTGATGAGCAGGATCGGCGGCAGCGGTTCCTCGGCGAGGGCCTCCCGGGGCGGGGTGTCCAGGTCCGTGAGGGCGTATTCGTCGAGGATGCGGCTACGGTGCAGGAGTTTGGCTTCCATCACGGCAAGCAGGTCACCCGTGCTGTTGGCGATGTGCAGTCGTGGCCATGGGGTGGGGGCCGCCGTGTCGGGGCCGAGCAGGGTTTGCAGAGTGGCGGCGTCGATGATGACTTCGCCACGTGCATCCGGGTGGTGCGGGCCGCCGGATGCCAGGACTGCGACCAGGGCGGCGCGGCCGGCGGCGTGGGCGCCGTCGCCGACGATGCCGGTTCCGCCCGGCGGCAGCGGCGCGAGGTCGGGCACGAGCGCGGGCGGCTCGGTGTGCTGGTCGTCCGGATACGGCAGTTCGGGGTTGCGGGCCACGGCGCGGCGCAGCTGGAGTACTGGCGGTGGCAGTTGAGTGGGCGGATCGGCATCGGGCTCACCGGTGTATCGACGGCGGCGTTGCGCCCAGACCAGCGCGGCGGCCGCACTGATCGCTGCGGCAAGTGACCAGGGCAGCCAACCGGACGGCGATAGCTGCACCCCGTGCTCGTCAGTTGCCGCGGTCGAGCCTTGTATGTCGCCCGCAGTTGGCGAGGCGGACCGCGACGCCGACTCGGCGGCGGAGGTCCCTATCGGGGTCGGCGAGGTGGACTCTCGGGCGCTCGGGGTCGCCGACGGTGTGCTGCTGGGGAGTGGTGCTGCTTCCTGATCGGGCGTGGCGGGCGGCACGGTAGGACTGGGCGCGGTTGGGGCTGTACTTGGCGATGCCGAAGGGGTCGCGGCCGACGGTGATGGCGCCGGCGGTGCTGCCGGGGTGGCGGTCTGCGGTGGGCGGGCGTCGGCGGGGAGCCGCAGCTCCCAGCCGGGGTAAACGAGGTTGCAGTCCCGTAGGGTGCCGCCGATTCGAGGGAAGTGGCGGTGCTTGTTCAGGCGGCAAATCTCCGGCCACCTGTCCGCGTCGCCGAGCCACTCCTTAGCGATTCTGGACAGGGTGTCGTGCCGCTCGACCGTGTAGACGTAGCGGGTGTCGGCGACCCGGATCAGTGCGGGACCTCGCGCGACCGCTTGCCGTGGAATGACACCGCCGCCTTCAGCGGAGGCGACGACGGCCGCAGACCTGTCACCGCCCTCCCCTACGTTGAGGGATCCGACGGAGGTGACGGCGATGGCGGCGGTGCCGGCCAAGCCGAACACGAGCCGGTGCAGCGGTGCCGGAAGCCGCAGCGCCGGGATCCGCCACCGGGTCACCACCGCGAACAGCTCGGCGACCAGGAGCAGCGCGAACACGGCCCACAGCAGCCACAGCACCCAGACGGCCGCGCCAGCAAGAACGTTCGGGGTGAACCGTCCGCTCGGCTCGTCGAACCAGCCCACAACCTGCGGCCACGTCGGAAGCCGCCGCACAGGGCTACCAGCGACGATCCAGAGCAGCCCAGGCACGCCGACCAGGAAGATCAGGGCACCCACGCCGGCGCGGAGGGCCCGGACCAGGCCCGCTGACCGCCGTCCTGGCGGCCGATGCGATGACGACTCATGCGGCGCATAGACCGTGGGACGCGCATACTCGGCTAGCCGATTGGCTTTATCCCCGGAGTCCTGCGGCACTCTCTCGCCTCCACCCGCTCCTATGCCGACCTTCCCGCACATACATGAGGATGACTGCCGATGGCCACCTCGCGGAGAAGGATTCTCACCATACGCGCACAAGTGATCACTGCGCGGGACTGAAGTTGACGATCCACTCCCCCGCCGGGAGAGACTGCCGCACATGCCAAACGGGGGCATCCGGCTATCCATCGACCTCAGTTCGTCGGCGATCGCCGCCACCGTCGACCGGCACGGCGCCCGGATCGCCGTCATGCTCGACGGTAGCCTCGCCATGCCGCACGGCGTCGCCGTCGACCCCAGCGGCAACATCCAGGTCGGAGTGTCCACAGCGTCCCAGACATCGGCGCAGCATCAATTCGTCAGCGACCCGCTGGAGCTGCTCGGCAGACCGGCAACAGACCAGCCGGTCGACGGCGTGCGACTGCTCGCCGCACAGCTGTGGCATGTCGCCGACCAGGCCGCCCGTCAGATCGGTGAGCCGATCACCGCCCTCACCGTCACCATCCCGCCGAACTGGGGACCCCGCCGCCGGGCACAACTCGCCGATGCAGCGGCTGGAGCCGGCCTGCCCGCCCCGGCCATGGTCACCGCACCAGCAGCCCTCGCCGCCTACACCTCAGCCCACGGGCTCACCGCACCTGACGGCTCCTGCCTGCTGATCTGCCAGGCCGACCGCCACCCGGCCACCCTGACCATCCTGCAAACAAGCGCCGACGGATACCGTGAGCTGGCAACACGATCGATCGGCCTACCTCATGACCTCAACCAGGTTCTCGCCCAGCGAATCCTCGACGAGGCCACCAGCGACGACGACCCGTTGCGACGCGAGATAAGCCAGTCCCCGCCGCACCAGGACAGCTCAGCGATGCTGGAATCCGTCCGCCAGGCCAGGCAGCTCCTAACGGCGCAGGACCGCGCGCCGGTACTGCTCCCCGCACCGCGCAAGCCCGCGGTCATCACCCACGACGACGTTGCCATCGCGGCGCAGCCCCTCCTCGACAGGGTTCACGACGCGGTCCGCGACGCCCTTGACGCGGCCGACGTCGACCGCCAACACCTCAGCGCCGTCATCCTCCGCCAAGCCGAAGCCATACCGGGCCTCCAAGACCGGCTCGCCACCGCCACCAGCCTCACCCCGGCAGTCCTCGCCGACCAGTTCCACGCCCCCGCCGACGGCGCCCTGACGCTCACGGCACCACAGCAGCACACACCCACCGCCGCCAGCACCCATCTACCACGGGTCCGACTGCGCATCAGGGACTTGACCAGCGCTCTCCTGCTCAGCGCCTGCTCCCTCACCCTGCTCCTCCAAGCCATCTTCACCGCGGACATCACCACCACGTTCCTGCGGGTCGTCGGTGTCCGCACCTCCCTACCGCAACTCGGCGCCGCCGGCGCGCTCGCCATGCTCACCGCATTCGCCGTGGCGCACCTCGCCCCCACCACCTGGCTCGCCGGCGCACACAGCACGTCTGCGCCCGAACCCGCGACCGGCAGTCTCATCCGACGCGGATACCTCGCCGCCGCCGTTGGCGGCGCAGTCGTCGCCGGCCTCTACGGCCTCGCCACCGGCACCTCCGTCCAATACGACTACAGCCCGTACCTGAAATGGACCCTCGGCTCCGCGCTACCCCTAGCGGTCTGCGCCGCCGTCATCGCCGCGACCGCACCCCGCATCCCCGCCAACGCCCTTCCCGCCTGGCTCGCACGCACCCGGCCAGCGATCCTGCACGCCGCCATCGCCACCACCGGCATCTACCTCATGCGAGCAGCACTCACCATCACCCCACCCGTCGACCTGACCGGCATGCCCGGCCTCATCGGCAGCGCCGGAGCCGCGCTCCTCGGCGTCGCCACCGCCCTCACCGCCAGCCGAAGCCGCACCATCCGCACCATCACCGCACCCGGCCTCGGAATCGGCTACGCCATCGTCTTCACCAACGACACCAACGAGGCACTCATCGTCGGATACCTCATCGCCCTCACCTGGTGGGGTATAGGACTCACCGCGCACACTCTGCGACTTGCCTTCCCCACCGCCGGCCCAGCCCTCCGCCGCCTCCTCGACGGCCGAGAGGCCTGACAATCTCGCACTCGGCCCGCCTCGAGCCTGCGGCGCCCCCGCTTGACCGTAGGTAACCGCCACGACGTCACCCATCTGCTGCCCTTGGCCGACGGGGTTCCTCGGATCAAGGGCGTTCGCGGAAGGCTCCGGCAACGGCCCGGCTGGATCTACGCCGACCGCGGCTACGACTTCGACACTCACCGCCGCCGAGCAGCGGACACGGGGCATCACACCCGTCATCGCCTGACGCTGTCCGATCACAGTTCCGGCCTCGGCACCCGACGGCGGGTCGTGGAACAGACCGCCCAAGGTCAGGGTGACGGCGGTCCGCCCGCCCGGTACCAACGCCTCTGCTGCACTGGTGCCGCCGCCCCTGGATGACACAGAGGGGAGCCATGACCGCGCGGATCGCGGCTACAGATCCGGATACTCGATCACCCGCCCGCTGAGGCCTACGAGCCCAACCCATCCAGCGCCACTTCTGCCCGACCGGGGTCGGCCAGGTCAGGATCCTGAGCCGCGAATGCCTGCTCCAGCGTCCCCCACCCGAACTTCTGGATTACCTCAGCTTCACCCGTGGTGATCGGAACCAACCACGTGAAGACCACCGGCGCGGGTTCGGTGTGACAGACGGCAAAGGACTCCGGCAAATATCTCGGGCTGATCGCCACGATGGCTGTGGTCTGGCCGCCCGGGAAGAGAGGCCCCCGCGGACCAATCACCTGGCCATGCGACAAGCCGGCCCTGCGGCGCACCATCTCACCGGCCACCTGGAACAACAGCCCGGCCGCCCTGGCCGGGTAGTCATCGGTTGGAACGTGCATGACCAACTCTTGGTGCAGGGCCCCGTCATTCGGCAGGTTGAGATGACGCCGCGACAGCCCGACGGTCACCAGGGTCGTGACCCCGCCGAACGGGACGTCGGGGCCAAACCACGCCACCTGAACGCCCTCCGGCGTCGTATCGTCGCCTCGGCTACCACTCGCGATGAGCCCGAGGAACGACTCCAAGTGTTCAATCAACCCAGCCACCCGGTGATCATCTCCGATCAAGCCACGACGAAACTTCGCCCCCTGCCACCATTGCTGACCCCGCCCTAGGACACAGAGCCCGTGAACGGGTACGGCCAGCAACTACCGCGCGGTCGTGTCGACCAGCGTTGTTAGCGCGCGGAGCTCGGCTTGGGCTGCGTCGATCACCGTCGCGGTGGCCCGGTGCGTGTCGCCGGTGTAGCTCCGTGCGATCACGGTAAGCGTGGGGATGGGCGTGGTCGTGCGGTGGATGCCGTCGACGGTCTCGAGGGGGCCGACGCCATTGGCTAACAGCCACAGGTAGTCGCCGAGGTTGCTGGCGATCACGTTCAGCTCGCCCTCGGAGCCAAGGAACACGATGGGCTGGGTCTCGATCGGGGCGCCAGGCACGCGGATCCAGAAGGCGGCCAGGCCGCCAGACCCGTCTTGCCCGAACACTCGAAACGGTGCGGTGCCGGCGGTCGGGTTGCCGGTCCAGGATTGCCACCACTCAACCGTTTCCATGGACCACATGAACTCGTCGTACGGCTCGAAGTCGTGACCGTCATGGTCGGTGGAGATGCCTTCAGCGTGAGCTGCGGCCAGCGCGGCCGACAGCGTACGGTCCTCGTCCTGCACCAAGAAGGTCTATTATGGCCTTCATACGGCGTCGGGTGAGACTGATCCTCGAGTAGCGACGCATTACCGGTTGCGACCAGCGCGGTCAGCGGCATGACCGGATGGCCGCACCCACACTGTCTGCGGCAAATCCGGAAGCACCTCGCGCCGTTGAAGGGGGGATCATCGTTGCTGTGGTCTTTGCGCTTGAGGAGTTGGAACCGGCGGTCCAGGAGCGAGCAAGCACGTGGGTCGCGCTGAGTTGCGCCAGCGCTTGCTTCCCGTTGACCCGAACCATTGGAACCGGTCACGGGCGTGGAGTTCGAGTCAGCAGTCTGGCTGGTGGAAGTCACGGTCTGGAGCAGCGGCGAGGCGGACCTCTCCACGGTGCGCCTGACCGACGACCGGGTCGTGAACAAGCACTATGAACTGGCCGACTGAGAGGACCTGGACGGACTGCTCGACGAACTCGTCCAGCTGCTCGCTGATGACGAGCTTCCTCCGACAGCCTTCGTCTTCCAGTGGCCGGGAGTGCCAAGCTGACATGGGACCGCATGCCCGCAATCCTTCACGAGGATGCCAGCGGGTGGCCGGTGGAGGGCAAGCGGCTCGCGGCAGAAGCGCACACCTCATGTGGTACGGGGGTGAGGCCAGGGGAGGGTGCGCGGCACGATTGTTCGCGAGTGAACTTGTTCTACTCTCGGCGGCGTCTGAACTCAGGGCGTCTAGCCGTACGCTCTCCGGCATCGAGCGCCAACGACGTCTGGCCGTTGCGCGCCCGCGCGGGGAGGAGATCGCATGCAAGACCCATCGGACTCGATGGCGAGCGCCGTGCCTGAGGAGAACGGTCAGCGCAAGACCGTCGACTCGTCTGTTGTGGACAAGCCGGCACCCGACTCGGACATCGACTCAACGACGGCATCGACGGTCCTAGCGGAGGTGCTCCCAGGAGTTGCTGTCGTCTTCGGTGATGTCCCGGCGGTGCTCAAGCTCGATTTGGTTGATTTCGGGCTCGTGCCGGCCGCCGACCGCACGCAGATCTCCACATTTCTCGCCTCGATCGGCAACACGGCGACCGTGGCCGGCAACCTCGGAAACGCATTCGCCAGCGCGCAGGGGCTCTACCGGATCGGCCACACGGCACAGGCCTGGCTGAGGGCCGGCGGAGCACTCGCGGTCAAGGACGGCGCGAACCTCGGCGCGGTGTTCTTCAACGGCAGGATCGTCCATGCGGCCCGCTTCATCCCCGTTACAGCGGTGAACCCGGCGACGCTCGCGGCCACGCTCGGGCCGGTGCTGACCATGATCGCCATCCAGATGCAGCTCAGTGAGGTTACCGGCCTCACCCGAACCAACATCGCGCTGACAAGCCAGGTACTCACGACCATCCGCCACGAGCAGTGGGCCGAACTGACGGCGCTCGTCGCTAGCATCGATCGCGCGGTCGACCGGGCGCGAGAGATCGGATCGGTTCCCACCTCTTTGTGGAACAGCATCGCGGGCACTGAACCGGGTCTGCGTAAGCAGCTTGAGCTGTACCGGCTGAACGTCAGCGACCACGTCCGGCAGATCCGTCACAACACACAGGGCCGCCGTGCATTTCTCGAGACGAACGCCGAGGCGATCCTCTTCGACGCACACGCCCTGCTGTCTTCCCTCAAGGCATGGACCGGATATCAGGCGCTCCACGCCGCGCGGGCTAGAGCCGCTGGAGCCGAAGACGTCGACGAGGCACACCTCGTCGGCGTCATCGCGCGCGACACCCGCGCGGCGCTCGACTCCGCTCTCCCCGAGGCGACCAGCCTCGTCGACGCGCTGACCCGGGAACTACGCATCATCGTTGAGCTCCCCGGACGCGGCACACTGCCGCTGTCGGGCGAGCGGAAGGACTCGACCGCGGTCCGCCAAACCTGCGCCGGTCTGCTGGAGGCGATCCAGCCGCTTGCCGATGCTCTCCATCCGCCAGCCCCTCCGCTGGAGGCGCCGGACGCCGTCTGCGCACCCGAATCGCTGGATCTCGAACCGTACCTCCGCATTCTGCGATGGTTCCTCGAGGACGGCGAGACCCTCCGTGTCCTCGGCTTCCCAGATCAGCCCGATGCTTCCGATCCCATTTCTTCGATCCTCAACGGAGCGATGGAAATGCTGGCAGTAGCGAGGGACAAGGTGCCGGCAAAGACACTTGTCGCCGTCACCGATCGCCGCATCATCACGGCCAAGACGACCACATTCCTCGAGCAGGGCGAGATCCATCAGGAAATCCCGATCGACCGGGTGCGATACGTCCGAGCAGCGACCAGCCAGGACAAAAGCTCACGCTCGGCGATCGACCTCATCACGCGCGACGAGAACATCCGATGGCACTTCCAGGTCGACATCGACAACACTCAGGTGGACACGCTTGCCGCCGTGCTCGCCGAGTCGATGACTATCCCGGACGTCGAACGCGAAGAGCTTAAACGGCGGAGCCACGCTGCCATCGGGGCGGGCAGTAAGGGCGAGATCGCCGGCACGACGTCTACGGAGCCGACTGGATCCGAGACGACGACCGGCATCGCCCGAGTAGGCCTCAAGCCCAATTGACGAGGGGCCGCCCCGTCCGCACGTACCGGGCCTGGTCACGTGCGGTGGTGGGCATGGGTGCCTGGTGCGGGCATGATGAATGGAGCAGGTGAGCAGCGTCGGTGTGACCGACGTTCACTCGCTCCATTCGGTGGGCAGTGGTGTGCGGCCGACCGGCGCAGACATCGGCGCTACCTCGCGGACCAAATCGGCACCTGGCTCCAGGAAGCCCCGAATGCCCGCTCATCGGCAGGATCCAGACACTTGGCGTCCTCCGGAGCGCCGCCTGAACAATCCGATCCAGGTCTCGTCGCGGACCATGGGCGCCGATGGTGATGCTGCACTCTCACGTCTCCTTCATAGCCTCGTGGCCGACCTGCTTACATGGCTGGACGACTACCCGGACGATCAAGTCGACCCTAGCGTCCGGCGATCGGACAGGTCACTGGCTCCCGGCCGGGCGCCGCGTCGCCCGCGACACCGACGGCACCCTGCCCGAGCGGTGGCTGATCGCCCATCTGGCGGCAGGGTGGACGCTCAAGGCTCCCCCGGCACGGGCGCCAGCCTGGCGCCCGTCCTGGACCTGTTCGGCCTGACAGTCAGCAGCGTTGAGACCCGCGGCAAGGGTGCCCTCCATCTGACCTTCGACAACGGCACCGAGTTACACGTCGAATCCGTTCACAACTACGAGTCCTGGCACCTCACGGGCATCGGTGTAGACCCGATGACCGTCGGCCTGGGCGGGGAAACCGACTGGCAACCGCCTACCCAGCCCGAACCACCCCACATCGGATAACATCCACGACCATGATCGTCTAGCCGGCGTGTCACGGATCAAGTGGAGCCCGACAGCTCCACCTTGCTCAATCCGGTCTTGGGACCTGCGTAGTACGCCGGTATCAGGAGCTGCGTGGCCCATGCTCGCACGTCTTTTCAAGGACCCGTCGGCCGCTTAAGAAAACATCCGTACATGTCCCATGCAAGGTCTTTGACGCCAGATCATCGGCGTTGAGCCGAGCGAGGGTACAGCGGCTTGGCCACTCAAGAACCGGTATCTCGTCAACGAGGCTGGGCCGAGTGTCCGCATCCTTTTCGCACGGCACGGAGCGACTACTACTCAGGCCAACCTTGCCGGTCGGCCTTTCGGCGACTGTATAACCGATTTCCCAAAAGCCAGCGACGCCCAAGGTACTCGAAATGGTGAGCGACCACCTCCGACGCGACCGCCAACCGGTAACGATCTTCAGAACTCTCTGCAAGCGCAACCTGAGGCGAGACAAGGAAGTTAAGGACGTCCAAAATTAGCTCTTTTGAAACTTCACGCGACAGCAAATCGCGTAGCGATCGGCGAATCGATGTTATGTCCAACCAGCCTAGCCCGGCAGAGTCTGGCTCGTCGTCCCACATGGGCGACTCCGCTTCACGGGCGAGAATCTCAACGATTGCGCGCATCGCTAGCGTCCAGTCTTCTTTTTCTTTCCACCTACTAAGCAGGTGTCCCCTTCGCTCCCCCTCGGGGATAGAGGCGTTGATAAGTGGGTCAAGCTCTTTTGGCGTCAACGGCGTATCCGGCTGTCGCCTCACCGCCTCAGCGATAACTGCGGTAGAGACGACTGCTACTTTCTCGTCATTATCAAGAGTGTCGAGCAGTCTGCGCTCGAAGCCAGGTCCGATATAGACCGTTCCCACGGCATTATATTGCTCACGATGGTCAGCCAAGGTGCGCTGCTTTGCCTGCTCCTCTGGGACTATGCCATTGGCGGCACACTTGGCCTCCACCGTTAGCAGGTCACCTAGTTTCCCCGGCGCAGTCCGGACCGTTCCATCCGGCCTTCCGTTCCCTCCTATATGCGTCGCCGGCAACCCGAGGTACCTCAGCGCCTGAATTGTCGCCAATTCCAGCTCGACAGATTTCTCGCTTTGTCTCGCGGCTCTGACCAGGCGATCGGCAATAGCCTGAGATTCTGATTCTGCATTCGTGACGTCTTGGTCGCCGGTATTCGTGACGCGCTGCACTTCCTCCGCTTGGGAGATGTCTAGCGGGGTAAGCGGGGCTTGATCTTCTGCGTCATGGGCGATTGGAGTAAGGCAGGAGACTGATCCAGCGAAGGCGATGCCTAACGGCGTAGCCCTATAAGTGCTCTTAGCCGTTCTCATGATGAGATCTAATGCGGTAAGCAAGGACATACGAGCCGTCAATCCGTTCCGACTAAGCGGCGACTGATTCGCGCTCGAATATTTTGCGCTTCGGCTAAGCACTTCGGCAAACGTGAGCTGAACCGAACTCTCCAGCTCTTTCACGATCTCACCAAAATACCAGATATTGGCGTGAATGATGCGCGCCAGGTCGATGCTGTAGGTGCTCGCCGCCCATGCCGAACCAGCTGCTGTCGCTTTGAACTCGGTTGGAGAGACCCGTTCGATTAAGCCGGCAATCTTGAGCGACTGCACACATTTTTCAGCCGCAGTAGGTCCAGTCTCGAAGATGGATACGATCTTATCAACCAGCATATTTTGATCGGTCGCCGATGCGCACGTCTCCACCACCGACCGAATAGCGTCCAACTGACCACGATTCCTGCTACTATTCGGAATGCTAAAAGCGGCTGCCCGGGATCGGCCCTCGTGAGTTGATTCCAAGAAACTCAGGAGCGTTTCGATCGCTCGAGGAG
This sequence comes from Micromonospora sp. NPDC004551, assembly GCF_040609975.1. Lineage (NCBI taxonomy): Bacteria > Bacillati > Actinomycetota > Actinomycetes > Micromonosporales > Micromonosporaceae > Micromonospora > Micromonospora sp. NPDC004551. The sequence goes on from NZ_JBEXLM010000013.1 coordinate 60,880, forward strand.
CGGGCTGCAAATCGGCAGGCGAAATAGTGGTCGCTTCGGGTTCATAAACAGACAGTGAGCGAAGGACTTCCCTGCCCTTGTCGGTAATATTGACCCGATGACTGTAGACGCTTACCGCTCCGGCCGCTTGTAGCCATTTGATCCTTACATGGATCGGTCCCTTATTGCGCCAACCGAAGCCATAATTGGCGCACGCAATTTCATGAAGCTTCACCTGGGAAAGCGGCCTCTTCGAGACTTCGCTCAATATCTCTCCGATAAAGCGCACGTGGGCATGAATTATCCCAATTAAGTGGCCCGGATCTTGAGTTTCAAGCCAGCGCCTGGCATGGGGCGAGAGACGGACTGCCTGACCATCCGAAGCAAGCAGCCCTGAGCTATTGATCGGCCGACAGACCGTTCCAACCGCGATCTCCTTGCCAGATGTGGGCCAAGAAAATGCCTCACTCTTCGTTACTCCATCGCCAACAAAGCTCAGAAGGGCTACGAGGTTGTCAATGAAGTACGAGCGATCACCCTCGATGTTCCCCAAGGCGGGATCGCGCTCGTTCCATGGCAATGGCTCCGGGAAGAGGATATTGGCGTCAGCTTGAGCTGTCCGAGGCATTCCGGGAGGTTACCATGCGCTCATCGGAAACTCTCGGATGCACAGTGGAACGTGTTGAATGCTGAACTTGGTGTGGTGCTCCGGACCATCCATGAAGCACCAACGGATCTTGGGGCGATCCGCGCTTCCACGTGCCGTCGGCAAGCGCCCAGGGGGAGACTGACCCGGCACCTAATACTCCAGCCGGGGATTGTGATCACGGCTCGGTGAGGACTTGCCGGGCGTAGTGGCTGGTCATGGCTCGTGCTTGGTGACGGCGTCGGCCTACCGACCAGAACAGTGGGCCGCAGCGGCGGCGGCCGGGTTCGATGATCAGGATGTTGAACAGTTGGCGTAGTTCGTTGACGGCCAGCGCGATCAGTCCGGCCGGGTCGGGACGGCTGCGGTGTGTGGTCGCGGCGGCGAGGAAGGCGTGGGCGAGAATCGCCAGGGTGGTCCAGCGGTGCCAGGACGTCCAGCGGCGGTTCTGGTGCACGCCGGAGCTCGCCCACCGCAGCGGACGTGATCTTCGCGTGTATCGGCACCGCCCGGACTGCTGCGAGCCCTACGGCCGGGGCGCGGAGGACCGCTGCGAGTGACCTTCGCTACAGGCGCGAGACACGCTCGCCATCCGAGCCGCCCACCAGATCGAACGTATGTACGATCTCGGGGTGCAGGAAGTGGTACGGCGGTGGTGGAACGGTGTCTGGGGGCGCCTGACCCGGCGCGACGTGTGGCTGGTCCGCGAGACGCGCTGGACGGTGATGGCCCGGGCCGGGGACACGGAGTCCGGAAAGGTGCTGCGCTGGGAGTTCGACTCGGAGCCACCGGCGCTGGAGATGGTTGATCGCCTGCTGCGCGCCGACGCCGCCGGCCAGTGGCGGGAGCAGGACCGCGGCACTCCCCCGCCGGGAACTGGCGCTGGCGAGGCGCGGCGGGTCACATAGTGACGATTAAGAACTCCTAACTCTTTGAGCGTTGGAGTCGTCGCCAGCAGATGATGGCGCAGGCGAGGGTGAGGAAGGCTTCGTGGATGTCGTCGCGGATCTCCCAGCGGGTGCGTAGCCTGCGGAACCAGTGCAGCAGGGCGATGCTCTGTTCGACTACCCACCGTCGGGTGCCGAGGCCGGAGCCGTGTGCGGTGCCGCGTCGGGCGATGACCGGGGTGATGCCTCTGTCGCGCAGCTGGCGGCGGTAGATGTCGTAGTCGTATCCCCGGTCGGCGTAGATCCGGCCGGGCCGCTGCCTTGGTCGGCCGCGTTTGCCCTTGATCCGGGGGACCTTGTCGACCAGGGGCAGTAGTTGGGTGACGTCGTGACGGTTGCCGCCGGTCAGGGTCGCGGCGAGGGGGATGCCGCCGGCGTCGGTGATGAGGTGGTGTTTCGAGCCCGGACGGCGGCGGTCGACAGGGCTCGGGCCGGTTTTGGGCCGCCTTTGAGCGCCCGGACGTGGGAGCCGTCGATCACCGCCCGGGACATGTCCAGTTGACCGGCAGCCCGCAGCTTGCCCAGCAGGACCTCGTGCAGTCGTTGCCACACGCCGGCGTCGTTCCAGTCCCGTAGCCGGCGCCAGCAGGTCATGCCTGACCCGAACCCCAACTCTTGGGGCAGGAACTCCCACGGGATCCCGGTGTAGAGCACGAACAAGATCCCGCACAACACCTTGCGATCATCAAGCGGCTTGCGACCGGGGTAGCGCCGCCGGCGAGGCGGGCGGGTCGGTAGCAACGGCTCGATCTCGGCCCATAGATCGTCAGAGACGATCCACGGCGGCTGCTCACCTCGCCTCACGGCCGATCATGGTAGTTGATCGTCCACGCGGGACAGCTCTACGCGTCCGCCTAGATCATTCTGTTAGGAGTTCTAAATGCGGCGGGTCGGGTCAGGAGAGTCGGCTCCAGGACCTACGGTCAACCTGACCGCCCCGGAACCCAACTCAGACCTCTCACCGCGATGGCAGCGGTGGCTTCTCATGACCTGCCAGAGAGGATCTGCACCCATGCCCATCCCCGCCGAATGGCTCGAGGTCCAGTCAGCGCCCGGCTACGTCGTCTGCGCCCACCGCCCATGCACCAAGAAGGCGAGGCCCTACGTCACCGATCACGTCTGCTGCGGCAAGCCCGAGCACAATGCCGCCCACGAGGCCGCCCGCGCCCCTAGGCAGCCTCCCGCCGAGGTCTACGGGCTCGGCGACCTGTTCGCTGACGTGGCCTCCGGAATTCGGCGACGGCTCGGGCGCGGCGCCGGGCGATGACCGACCTCCCCATCCGGCTGGACCTGTGCGACGCATGCACCCACCGCCTCCACCTCGAGGACGGCGCACTATGACAGACCTGGACCGCTTCACCACCACGGCGCTCGTCGCCGGCGAGCTGGCCGCGATCGAGTCGTTCACCGAGAGGTGGCTGGCCAACCGGCGGCTGTCCGAGGCGACCCGCACTGCGTACCGCCACGACGTCGGCCTGTGGACCACCTGGTGCGCCGAGCGGGACGTCGACCTGCTCCGGGCGACGTTCCTCCACGTCAACGAGCGGGCCCGCGAGTTCGAGGAGACGCCGACCCGCCACGGTCGGCCGCCGGCGCCGTCGACGGTCGCGCGCAGGATCTCCGCCGTGTCCATCTGGTACGACTTCCTCGCCAAGCTCGCCGCGGTGCCGACCAACCCGGCGAAGATCGCCGAACGGCCCGTGGTCGACCGCGACTACTCCCCCACCGTCGGGTTCACCGCGGCCGAGGCCACCGCCATGCTCGGCGTGGCCGCCGCCGGCGACCGGTGGCTGGGTGCGGCCGCGCCGCCGATGGCCGCGATGCTCGTCGACCTCGGCGTCCGGGTGTCGGACCTCTGCACGCTGGACGTCGAGCACCTCGGCCACCGCGATGGGCACCGGGTCGTGCACCTGCTCCAGATGAAGGGTGGCAAGCGGCGGACCCGCTCGATGCCGCCGGCAGTCGCCAAGCTGGTCGACGCGTACCTCGCGCATCGGGCCGCCCAGGCCGGCGTCCCCGTCGACCGGCTGACCGGGCCGCTTTTCGTCACCCTCACCCGGGAGCGAATCGACCGGCACGAGGTGTACCGGTTCGTGAAGCGCCTCGCCAAGGCGGCGGGCATGCCGAACTGGCACCAGATCAGCACGCACTCGTTCCGCCATGCGTGGAACACGATCGCGCGGGACAGCGGCACCGACCTCGAGGACCGGCAGCACGCCCTGGGCCACAAGGACCCGCGCACCACCCAGCGGTACGACCGCGACCGCGACAATCTCGACCGTGACCCGTCGTTCCTCGTCGCCGCCGCCACCTCCGGCAGCTGAACGCACCCCTAGTAATAAGGTCATGGAGAGACTGGCGATATGACGAGGATGTGGGCCACGCTGACGGTCGTCGCCATCGCGGCTGTGCTGCTGGGGATCTGCGGCGGGTACCTGTGGCTGCTCGGCTGGCTGCTCGACGACCACTACGGTGCGTGGTACACGACGGTCGCGATGATGCCGCTACTGGTGTTCGTCGTGTGGGCGCGCCCCAGACGCGGGAAGCGGAAGCGGCGATGAAGCGGTGGTGGTGTGAGCTGGCCGCCGCAGCGCACCCCTAGTAAAAGGAGAGGCCGGGGACTCCCCAGGCCTCTTCTTCACGCTCAGCTGCCCTGTCTGGCCGCCGCCTCGTCCTCCGCGCACGCTTTGTGGCACGGCCGCCCCTCACTGTCGCGCATCCACGCGCCAGCCCCGCAGAACCGGCACGGGAGCGGCTCACCGCTGGCGTGCTTGGACCAGTCGAAGATGATTGCGAGCTTCTTGGCGACCGAGCCGCCCAGGTCGACCACCACGGCGCCGCGCGGATCCCGGGGAGCCGCCGGCGGCCGCCGGTGCCCCGTGTCGACGCCGTAGTTGCAGTCGAGGTCCAGCTCCCGGGGCGTCATCGTCACGGCGCCGCCCGGGCTCGGGGCCAGCTCGATGTTCGTGACGGGCCGCCGGCCGCCGCGGTCGTTCAGGTACCGCTCCAGGTCGTCGGAGGTCACCCAGTAGTACAGCGACCGACCGCGGGTGTCGGCCTGCTCGAGCGACCGCCACTCACCCGACGCCGCCCCGACGACCAGATCGTCCAGGTTGAGGCCCCGCGCGGCCTCGAGGTAGACGTGCAGCTGCCCGCACGGGCGTCCCCGGGTCACCGGGCAGCGCGCGTCACGCCGGCCGCACCGCTCGATCTCGGCAGTCCGGGCGCCACCGGAAACCAGCAGCTCGGTGCCGGCGCGGACCCAGCCGGCGTTCGTCGACGGGATCGTGGCCCACGGGGCCCGGTGCTCGACCTGCACGGCGGGGTTGTCGGTGGTCCACATCGGCAGGACCTGGTCCTGCCGGGCGATCTGGATGCGCTTCTTCATCGTCGAGACCGACAGCTTCGACACCTGCAGCTCGTGGCCGAGCTTGAGACCGCCCGCGCCGCGCACCAGCACGTCCGTGACCCGCTTGCCGGTCTCCGAGCGGGCCTCCACCTCCACCGAAAAGCCGGCCCGCTCGGAGACGGTCGCAACTCGCTCCTTGAGGGCCTTGTGCTTGTCCGACTCGACGGCGGTCGGATGGTTCTTCGCGGCGGAATGGTTGAGGTGCACGGCCTGGCGGAGACCGGTCCCGTCCGGGTTGCCCTTGAGGTACATCCACTCCGGGCAGTCCGGGTCGTTCCGATAGCACGTCCCCATGCACCGCAGCTCGCCCGCGTGAATCACCCGCGACCGCAGCTCCTGCCACAGTCCCGGCAGCTCCGGGTGCCCCAGATCCGCTCGGCTCAGGTTCAGGTCGATCCCGAGCCGCATGTGCCGCACAGCTTCGGCCACGCAGTACCCCTCTCGTTGGTCTACCACCATGATGAGGGGCAGGTACGACGCGGATCCACCGTCCGCGCTGCAGGTGGCGCGGGCCTACACCACCGCGGTGTAGACCCCGCCGGCGATAGCCGCGCCGGCGATCGCGCCGGCGACGACCTACGCGAGGGTGTGGTCGCGCAGCCGGACCCGCGCCCAGCACACCAGCGGCACCGCCGCCCAGCTGACCGCCAGGACGGGGCCGAGCAGCAGGGTGAGCACCGTGACGGAGCCGGCCGCCACCGCGGCGTGGCCGGACAGCTTCCACCAGTGGTTCACGACCGCCACGGCGGCGAGGACGGCGAGCATGACCGCCACCATCGCCGTCAACGGGCGGGGCGCGCCGGCCACGGCGAACAGCACCAGGCTGACCGCGACCGAGGCGACCCCGACGAGCAGGGGCAGGCGTCGTTGCTCCCGCTGCCCCAGGTGGTGGTCCGTGTACCGGCCCCGCCGCACGCCGAGGAGGATGACCCGAACGGGATGACCGCGGAGAACAGGGCGGCGGCCGCGCCCCAGCCGAGGGCCTGCTCGACGGTGGGCGCGGCGACCAGGGCGACGATGACGGGCATGGCGGCCGCCAGCACCGCCGGCGCCAGGGCCTCGGTGGTGGCCCGCGCGAGGACGCGGCTCATCAGCGGCGCCCCAAGAAGCCGAGCGCGCCCGGCTGCTCTTCCACCCACGACCGCTTCGGCGCGGTCTGCTCGAGGACAACCTTCACGACCCGGGACCTTACGGCCTGGGAGACCCGGGCAGCCAGCGGGCCTCGCCGGCCATGTCGGCGGCGCCGCCGTCAACCTCGCCGGGCTTGGCGGGCCGCCGGCCGACCTGCTTGTCGCGCAGCGCACGCCAGGGTCGCGGCCTCCACGGTCGTCTCGAACGTCTCCCCGGACAGGTCCGCCTGCTGGGCGACGCGGCGGGCCTTGGCCACCACGTCCGAGTCGAGCCACGGCGGTATCTCCAGGTAGCCGTCCCGGATGTCGATGACCATCCGATTGACGGGGAGGTCGTCCTTGGCCGTGGGGCCACTGATGATGGCGTGGGTGGTGCCGCGCGGCACGGCTTCGTCGTCGGGGCGGGGGCTGGGGAACATCTCGCGGATCGCCGACCCACAGCGGCCGCAGGCGTACGGCGAGGATGGCGCGTCGTACAGCATCCAGCCGAGGGCCAGGTTGAACAGGGCCACGCAGACGGCGATCTGCGGGATGTGGACGTACCGGTCCTGCCACTCCCCCGCTCCTGCTCGGTGTGCGTCGTCAGGAACAGCACGGTCATCGCCGCGGCGATCACCGTGGAGATGGCCAGCTTGTAGCGGGGGCCCGTCCGGCCCGGTCGGCCGCCCAGTACGCCACCATGCACTGCGCGGCGCAGGCGGCGGCGACACCACCGACCACGTGACCGACCAGGCGGGCGAGGTTCGGGACGGCGCTCCACTCGGTGAGCCGGTCGTACCAGTCCCAGGTGAACGCATTCGACCCGGCGAGGACCAGCGCGGCCGCCAGCGCCCCCAGCCCGGGTTGCGGGTCACGGGCCTAGTTGTAGCGTCCAGCACCGTTGTTGACGCGGGTGATGGGTGCTTCGCCGCCGAGTGAGGTGTGTGCGCGGTGGTGGTTGGGCGACTTCTAGGGGTGGTTGCAACACCTGCCGTATCCAGGAGTTGCATTGGTTTCACCGCGTCGTCCGCCGGGGTTGCCTGGCTCGCTGCCGCTGACCGAGAAGCGTGACAACTATCTGCGCCTGATGGCGCAAGGTATGAACAACACGGAAGCCTGCAGGATCGTGGGTGTCGGTCGCGGACCGGCATCCGCTGGCGATACGGCCGCACCGTGCGCAACCCTGACGGCAGCTCGCGGCAGTACGCGCCGATCATGGCGTCCGTGCAGATCTCTGAGCGGTTTTTGTCCGAGGATGAGCGGCTCAGCGTCCGTGCGAGGTCGCCGGGTAGGGCGGCGAACGCGGTGATGAGCGCGTCGCGGACGACCTAAGTCGCGGCCGGTGGAACCCGCCGGCCGGTCGCATGAGGCGCAGGGCCCGGACGGCGCGAAGGCCGGGCAGCAGGAAGGCGATCCAGCCGAGTAGCGCCGTCGCCCCTCGGGTGGCCCGGGTGCCAGCCGGGCCGGCCCGGTCGGCCCACACCGCCGCGCCGACGACGACGGCGGCCACGGCGTGGACCAGGCCGAGGCCGATGCGCCGGTGCGCCGGGTCGACCTGGACGCGGTGCCCGTAGCGGGCGTGCAGCCACTTCGCGCCAAGCACTGTGCCGGCCAGCGCGACAACGGCGATCTCCTTCCCGGTGGTGCTCTTCCCGCGCGACCGGCGGGGGGTGGTGCGCTTGGGGTTGCGGGTGGTGGTCGGGCGGCGCGCCGGCGTCCGCCCGCCGGTGCTCCGCTTCGTCGTGGTGGCACTCTGGTGGCCATCGTGGATTCCTCCCAGGGAGGGGTCGCTCACCCCCGCCCTGATTGACCGATTTAATTAGCTTCTGGTATGCTTGTCGTGCGGCACCACGGTGTCCCCAGATCAATCCGGTCGGCTGCGGGTTCGAGTCCCGTCGCTTCCACGCTTGGGGGCGTAGCTCAACTGGCAGAGCAGCGGATTCTCTTACGACCGAGGCCGGAGCGGCATCCCGCTCCGGCCTCGGCGTGTCAGGAGACTCGCTGCACCTCGCGGTCGGCGTCCGGATCGGCCGCCCCGCGCATGTAGTCGGCGGCCCCGGCCTCGTCCACCCCGACGGCGATATCAGCCGCCGCGGCGTACCCCGGCTCCGGCGCCAGGATGGCGTACCGGCGCCACCGGTTCGCGCGGTGCTCGAGCAGCACCGCCAGCCGCGACGGCTCGCCGCCCTCCTCGATCTGCTGAGTTGCGTCGACGATCTCGTCCCACACCAGGGCCCGCAGGGGGCGTCCTGGGCTTCCCTCTCACCCGCCGCGGCCTGATCCTGGCGGCCGGGTATGACGTTTCCGCTGCTCAAGCTGCTCCCTCCTCATCTACAGCGGTCGCTCACCCGGCGGCGTGAGCGCACCCAGCCCGGTGCCGGGCCGCCCGGTGGTGCTCATCCGCGCAGGGCGCGGACCTCGTTCATCAGCTCGGTCAGGCCCCGCGCCGTCGCGGACCGCTCCTCGAGGACCTCCTCGGCGTCAACCACCTTTGGCGGCACCGCACCCAGCCGGGTGATCTGCGTACGCAGCTGCCCCTGGTTGCGGGAACGCGGGGTGATCACGTCGACCAGCTGGGCCAGCGGCCGGCCCTCGTGGACGTGCAGAATCCCGGCCGCCTCGGTCCGCTCGCGGATGACCTGCCGGCGCAGCTCATACAGGTACTTTGCCAGCTCCTCGGCCTTGGCCTTCCGGTTGTCCGGGTCGGCGATCTTCGCGACCCTCGGGGCGTCCCGGCGGAGCTTCGCCAACGGCACTTCGGTCAGCGCGTTCTCCCGGACCGGGGCGGGGAGCTGGCGTGTGATCCGCTGCTGCTCGGCCTCGAGCGCCGCGATCTTTGCCGCGAGCGTCCGGCCGTTCCGGGACAGGCGCAGGAACTCTTCCCGCAGTTTGGGTGGTCTTCGGCCGGGGCCGTCTCATCGAGGCGGGTGCCGCTGGTGCCAGCGATCCGCGCGCGCCGAGGGCGAACCTGAGGACCAGGACCGACCGGTCGCGGAGGCAGGCCAGCTTGTGCAGATCCAGGGTGTCGACCATGACGTGGAGGTTGGTGAGGAGGTAAGGCTTGGCCTCTCGTGCCCTCCGGCCCGAGCGGCGTCGTGCTATCTGTGGACAGACCGGCCGCTGTGGACCGCACCGATCGCGTTCCTGCTGTGGTAGAGCGTGCTGAGACTCCTGCAACGACAGCAGCTGCCTCTTGCGACAGGGCGATCATCCCACTGGCCCGGCGGGTCAACCTCGGGGAGCTCCGCCAGGCCGTTCGCCGAGCACCGGAAGGAGCACCAGCGGTAAGTCTCCAGGACCTCATCACGGTCGACCCGGCCGCCGTCACCAGCGCGCCGCCGGACGGGGCGGACATGCTCGCCACGATGCGCCGGTTCATCGAGGCCAACACCGTGCACATCTTCTGCCACCCCGATGAGCTCGAGCGCATCACCGCGGCCGCCAACGAGCTGTCCACGCGGATCGCCGCCGAAGGCACCCCGCCGGCGCTGCACAAGGTGCACCCGTCACCGACCGTCGACCTCGGCACGATCCACATCATGCGAGGGGAGCTGCTCCACCAGGCGCTCATGGGGAGGTCGACCCTCGGAGCCTGAATTGGCAGGTGAAGGGCCCGCAGGCTTCGCCACTGCCGGCCCTTTACCTGCCCTGGCCGGGCGGGAGCGCCGCGGCCGTACCGGGACCTCGCGCAGGAATCCGTCCTCCTCGCGCACCCAGCGACGCCCTGCGGAGTCGCGGAAACTGAGCTTGACGTTGATGTTGTCCGAGGCGCCGCTGCTAACTTCCGGCCAGCTCTTCATAGCTTCGGGCAGCTCGATGGTCAGTGGGGCCTGGTGGGGAGGCACAACCCGAAGGTGCTCGAGCGAGGACCGACGCGTCCAGCGCGTCTGGAAGGCAACTACCACCTGGTAGACGGGCAGGTTAGAGGCGTTGAGGACGTGCGCTGCCCATACATTCACTTCCCTAGGCCCGAGCTTTCCTCCCCAGTCCGAGTAGACCGTCTTCGTCGCCTGCCCCCACCACACCGAAACCAACTCGGCCTGGCTGCGCCGTGCGTCGGCGGCGCGTTCCCGCCGTTCATCCTCGGCCCGCTGGTCACGCCCGGACTCGATCTTGTAAACGCGGAAGCCGACGACCGCAGCGGCCAGGGCGAGGCCGCAGGTGGCGACGTTCGCGGTGGACCCGATCCAGGTGGCGACGTCCCCCAGTTCGGCCCGGGTCAGCCACACGGCGAGCGAGGCGTAGGTCGGCAGCACAGACTGAGGGTACGGGGACGCCGCACACCCCACAGGCCGCAGGAGCACCAGCAGCCCCGGCACCCGCACGGCCAGCACACCCGGGCTCCACACGGCTACTCGCGACGCGAAACGCTGCTCGTAGCGCTGACGCTCGATGCGCGTCGACTCCAGCTGAGCGCGGTTGATCTCTTGCTGGTCCCGGTAGGTCACGACGGCCACGATCAGCGCCGGCGCCGCCAGCACCACGGCGAGCAGCGCGGAGAATCCTTGCAGCCAGTCCGTCACCTTCGCCGACTCAGGCCGCCACCTCCGCACTGGTCGTTGCCCTCTTATCGCAGGTCTCCCCGGTCGGGCCTCGCATCGTGCCGGCTCCCCGCAACGGGTCAGCCGGTGACCGTCTGCCCCGGGTCGATTTCCCGCTCGAGCAGCCACACGCCGAACTCCCGCACGTCGCGGACCTGGCGCAGCGGCGTGCCGACCAGGCGGTTACCGACCCGCTCGTAGACGGGCACCCGTCCATTCGGCAGCACCTCGAGCCCGCCTGCGACGCCCGTCGAGGTCAGAAACACCTGCACACCGCGACACGACGCCCGCCGCAGCGGGGCCGCCGGGCGCTGCAGTTGGCGCGAGAATCCATCCAGCCCGTGAGGGCTTCTCGCAGATCGGACAGGGGGTCGTGGTGAACGTCCAGGACACGGTGCGCAACTTCGTCATGGCGCTCGAGCACTGTCAGAACATGCTCGTCGTGCATCGCGCCGTCGGTGACGGCGGTCGCGGCCGCCGGGTCGAGGAGACGTCGCTGAACCGTGGCGTGGTGGTGTTCGCTGCGGCGACTTGGCAGGCGTTCGTCCAGGATCTGGCGATGGCGCTCAGGGACGCCACCCTGCTGCAGCTGCAGGCGGCCACCGCCCCTCCACTGCTGACCGGCGCGATGAGGCAGTGGGAGACCGATTTCAACTCATCGCTGGAGAAGTTCTCGACGCCCGGCCCCGGCCAGACGCAGACGCTGCTACAGCGCGTCGGGTTCGACCCGAAGCCGACCTGGACGTGGCAGCAGCGAGCGCGAGGGAAGAAGGTGCGCGTCACGCCGAACCAGGTGGACACGGCGATGCGTCAATGGCTGGATGTCCGGCACGGCGTTGCTCACGGCCACGCGGTGCTGCCTGCGGTCACGGTCCTCCAAGCGGTACGCGACCGGCCCTCCTCGGCGACAGGTCAGCCGACGCCGAATGTGCGGCTCAGCGACGCGATCGACTGCATGAGGTTCTTTCGCGCGGTGGTCAAGGTGACCGCCGACGCCGCCGCGGCGTACGTAGGCCAGCCGGCGCCGACCTGGCCGTACGAGGTGCCGGTGGTGCTCGGGCTGGATCCCTCGAAGCTGTGACGCTGACGCGGGCGGCGCTGGCCGACGGGTGGTCGACCAGCGCCGCGCCCGATCAGGTCAGCTGGCTACGGCGGCTGCACGCGGCTTGAGCATCACGCTGGCGATCTCGACGGGGTCGATCCACGAGCGGGGCACCCACCCCGGCGCCGCCCGAGCCATCAGCGGCAGTGACGCAGATCATGCGGCCCCCGTGGTGCCTTTTCCGCCGCAGCTCTTCGTTAAGGGTGACCAGGGGGCGGCGATGCGCAGGGTCAGTAGGGAGAAGGGATCTATCACGCACGTCCTGAGGACCGACATCGCCGGCGGCCAACTGACCCACCCCGGTTGATTGATGGCACGGCGTCCCTTGCGGCCGGCAACTCTCGCGTTGATGCGGCCGTTGCCGCTGAAGGTCACTTTTCCTCGAGATCGATGGCTCTGGTGGTGGTCACGCCGTAGGAGTTGGTGTGGCGAGCGGGCCAGCCGAGGAACCGGTCGAATACGTCAGCGGCGCTGCCGGTCTCAGCGGGGTTGAGCCGGTGCAGATCGTCGATCGCGTCGTGCAGGCATCCGGCCAGGTAGAGGAACAGGCTTATCCGGCCGTCCTGGTACTCCGCGAGGAGAGCGAGTTTCGCCGCTCCGCAGGGCCACGGCTGCCCGCACCGGCGGCACAGCCATAGCGGGCGCAGCGGCAGATGCTCCACGCGCTCCCCCGCGATCGGATGCCCCACGACCCGGCACTGCTCCCCGGTCATCGATGGTGACCTTCTTGGGCCCGCTGCTCAAAGAGTCGACGCCACACATGGGTGAGCAACGGCGGATCAGCGGACCGCGTCTGCCAGTGCGACGACGCACGCCCGGGCTCGGGCCGCCGAGACTGGTCAGCCATCGCGTTGAGCGAGATGTACACCGTCATTCCGACATGCCCATCCGATCCGGTGAGCGGTGGGCTCGCCGGGGGAAAGGCAAGCCCACCGCCGCACCGCGGCGGCTGGGAGCAGTCCGCCGGTCACCCACCCACGCAGCCCTCATGGCGGTACGCAGGCGAGGCCTCATCCGCACGCGTAGGAGGGCGTCACACGATGGTGCCGGCCGACGCGTTGGCGAATACTCTTGCTTTCCGGCGGTCCCGCCGTTCATCTCAACTTCCCTACCGTGAGTGCGATTGGGTGCCGGCCGCCTGCTCCCCGGCGAGCGGCGCACCAGCACGATCAGCTTCGCTCGGTGAGCGCGGGATGGGGATGTCCTAGCGGTGCACTCACGGTGCACCGGCAGGCACGTCCAGTGCCGTTACGATCGTCCGGCCGACAACTGTCTTCCTGAGAGGACGTGCGATGGCCGCGGTGACGACCTGGACCGGTAGGGAAGCAAACGCGCTGCGCAAGGCGATGCGGATGAGCGTTACCGGCTTCGCCGAGCACCTGGGCGCGGCCCGGCGGACGGTGGCCAAATGGAGCAGCCAGGGCGACAAGGTTCACCTGCGCGCCGACATGCAGGCCGCCCTGGACACGGTGCTGGCGCGTGCCACCCCGGACGTCCGCGAGCGTTCAAAGCACTGGTGAGAGTAGGTACCAATGGTGCACTTGCGGATCCCGCGACGCCGTCCGTCACTGCCACGGACGTCCATTCTGGCGAAGGCAGCATTCACGACATCGACTCGGACGGCGACGTGCGTCGAAGAGACCTCCTGACCGGCGCAACGATCAGCGGCATGGCCCTGCCAACGGTCGCAACTCTGCTCAACGCACTGGTCGCACCACCCCCTCGAGACACCGAGCCGGTTGCCTTACCGCTCCGGCATGTCGCTCAATGCGTCGCCACCGCGAAGATCGACTACCAGGCATGCCGGTACGAGCGGGTCCTCGCAGGACTCGTGGCCCTGTTGCCCGCCCTGGAACCGACCCGTGCGGACTTCGACGGTAAGCAGCGAGCGCAGGTCGATGCCCTGGCCAGCGACCTCTACCACGTCGCCGGCAGCGTGCTCCTCAAAGTTGGTGACAAGGGCATGGCCCTGGTCGCCGCCGAACGCAGCACCCGCGCCGCCTCGATCAGTCAGGACCCGGTGGCGATGGCAGCGAGCGCCCGGATCATGACCCACGCCCTCATGAGCAACGGCCACTGCCACCAGGCCAGGCAGCTCGCCGAAGACGGGGCCGAAGCCCTTCGGCACGCCACCCGACTCGACTCGACCGACCTGGTCGCCGTCTATGGCGCCCTGCTGCTGCGCGGCGCCATCGCCGCCGCCCGCGACGACAACAGCGACAGCGCACAAGCCATGATCGACGAGGCCTCCCATGCCGCCGGACGGCTCGGCTACGACGGCAACGATCGGTGGACCAGCTTCGGTGCCACGAATGTCCTGCTGCACCGCGTCAACGTCGCGCTGACGCTGGGCGACGCCGGTACCGCCGTCGCTCTCGCCCGCCAGGTGCCACTGGACAAAATCCAACTCGCCGAACGCAAGGCCTCCCTGTTCGTCGACGTCGCCCGCGCCTACACCCAGTGGGGACGCTACGAGCACGGCCTGAACGCGCTTCGCAGCGCGTATAAGGTGGCACCGGAGGAAATCCGGTGCCGGCCAGCGGTGCAAACCATCGCCAGCGACATGGCAGCCCTCACCCGTGGACACGCCCGCACCGCCGTCCTCGACTTCGCCCAGCAGGCCGGAATCCGTGTATGACCAGGGACCATCTGCAGATCGTCGTCTGCGCTGCCGGCCCTGCCGCAGACGTGACCCAACTGATCACCACCGCGACGCAACAGTCGTGGACAACGGCGGTGACCGCAACACCCAACGCCCTCGACTTCATCGACGTCGAGGCAATTAAGCGCCTGACCGGGCATCCGGTCCGGTCCACCTACCGGTCGTCGCCTGGCGGGCGCCGCACCTTTTCCGCCGCGGACGCGCTCATCATCGCCCCCGCCACCTATAACTCCATCAACAAGATCGCCCTCGGCATCGCCGACAACTACGCGATGACCACGGTCGCCGAGTTGATCGGCCGGCAAGCGCCTACAGTGGTCGTCCCGTTCGTCAACGCCGCGCTGGCCGCCCGCGTACCCTTCCAACGCGCCGTGGCGAATCTCCGCAATGAGCGGGTACGGGTCTTCCTAGGGACCGACGACGGATGGGAGCCGCACCCGTCCGGCAGCGGCAACAGCCGCCAGCGGGTATTCCCTTGGACGGCGGCGTTCGAAGAGGTGACCTGGATGGCCGGCGACATGCATGCCAGCAGCACCGATCGGAGTTGACCCAGCAGCCAGGAGGCAGGATCAGACCCCGAGGTCGGCCAACGGGTGGAGTCAGGCAGCCAGGGGCTCTCCGTAGTCGCGCCGGCGGCGCTACTGCCTCCGGTCCCGCCCGCAACTCGGACTACACGGCCCTGGCGCTGCTCCTTGCCAGGCTGCGCGCGATAGACGCTCTTTTGGTCGACCTGAACGACTTTGAAGAAGTCCACGTTGATGCCAAAGGTTCCTCGTCGTCGCTGACAAGGTGGAGCTGACCAAGAACGAGGTGCTCCCTGCGTAACCACCCATCTACTGGCGGACCAGATCGAGTGGCGGCGGCTCAGACGACGCCCGGTCAAGCCTAGAGGACGTGTGGGACTCGGCTGCTGGCTGGTTGGAGCGGTCCCACCTTCACGACCATGCGCTCGGCGGGTCGATGGCGCCGGAGAACCTGGTGCCATTCGGTCGTCAATGTCATGACATCATGCCGACCTTCGCCAGGCAGGAAAGAGGCCGTTGCCTTGTCAATAATGGTGTCCACAAGAGCGGCTGGTGGCAGCTCTTTACTGATTCAGCGTTTGGTTCTGATGCTGGTCACCTCAACCCGCGATCGAAGGTCAAGCTGATGCGCGACTCCTACAACCGGTTTACGCAGATCGAGAGGTTGGCGTCGAGCTTGGGCCCGGGAGGGGAGGATGCGTTGGAAGAAGCCAAGAAAATCATCGCGAGCATGTACGGCCTGCCCGTCGTCCGACGGCCCATCGATGTCGATGGGGCACCCCACTGATCTGGGAACGCCTCTCGCTGCCGCTGCGAGCATCGGCGGCAGCTGCCCGGTTGGGTCGAAATGCCGAAGAAGGTGACAACACGCCCGGTCGGGCTATGCGTGTCAGGGGGGCCGAGTATGCTAGCAACAGCTACGAAGTTGCAAACCGACTACCCCCCGTAACCGCCATGACGAGAGGTAGCGATGTCTGAGCGCCACGAGTTACCCGACTGGGCCCAGCGCCTGCGGGACGCGCTTGCCCTCTCCACTAGCTCGATCAGCGTTCTCTGCCGTGACCTTGGCGTACCCAACACTGGCGGATGGCTTGGGGAGGCCCTGGCTGGGCGTGTCGCCCCTTCTAGGTCCCAGCTTGCGCTGCTGTCTGCGTACTCAGGGATTCCGCTAGCCGTCCTGGTCGGCGATACACCGATCCAGCGAAGCCTTGCCCTTGCTTTGCGTGCCGGCGTGATGGCAACGCAGGAGGACATAGCCTCAGCTGCCCAACGTGCGGAGACCGCCTTACGCGACCTCGAGCTGCTCCTGTCGTGGTATCCACAGGAAGCAGCGCGTACAAGTGCTCTAGCCCAGGAAGCTCGTAGGGCGGTGGCGACGGATCCGTATTATGTACGTGCGGCTCTGCGGACCTCAGAGCGTCTTCGCGATTACTTGGAGCTGGACGACGACCAACCGGTTGGCAACATCGTTCAACTCCTTGAGGATTTCGGTGTCGCGGTCATCTTCGAGGGCATGCCTGGACCCATCCAGGGCATTACGTTGCGCGACCCCTCTGAGAATGCTTGGAGGGCGGTTGTCGTCGTCAACACGCAGGAAACGTGGTGGGGTCGGCAGCGATACACCCTCGCCCACGAACTTTGCCACTTCCTATACAGAGACGACAAGTCGTTCTTTGTGAATAGGAAGCAGTATGGCGACCAGGACCTCGTAGAGGTTAGGGCGGAAGTTTTCGCCCGCCACTTCCTCGCCCCTGATTACGCGGTTCGCGAGTTTTGGTCCCAACACCGACCTCGGAATCCAGTAGACGGATACGGCGCTCCGCTGGCGAGGTTCATGATGCACTTCGGGCTTAGTCGCCAAGCCAGCATCAAGACTCTCGTGGAGGCCGCCGGGGTGCCCCAGAGTGCGCTAGAGCCATATAAGAGCGTAAGAATCTCTGACATCATGAGGCAGGCGAAACTCAGCGGCGAATGGTCTGAGGCGTGCGCAACGCAAGGTGATTCATCAGCTTCCCACTGGGTGCTGTCAATGGCGCTTGATGCTTATCGGGATGGTTTGGTTTCAACCGAGGTCGTTGCACGTGTGCTCGGGCGCCCCGGCGATGTCGCTGAGGTCGAGCGCGAGCTAGCGGCTGAGGGGTATGAGCAACCAGTCTCTGTTGTACGACCGCGGCAACCCTAGGTGGACGCGGCATCGCAGATCACACACAGCTGCGTCTTCCCAGACCAGCGGCATTCAAGTTCCGCCGCATTGGTCGGCGCAACGTCAAGTGGCACGCCACTGACCGTGTTCGCACACTCGAAGACCGCGAAGGCGTCTCCGCTCGTGTAACGCCCACCGCAGATCAGTTCAGCCAAGACTTGGCCGAAATGGCGGGCTGGAATGCCATGTTGTGAGGCGACGAGACTAGCACCCCCGTCGTTAACTAGGAAGACGACAAGACTACCCTCGCTGCTCCGGGCAACGCACAGGGCAATGGATGCTGCCTCTCCTAGATGCGCTAACGGGTGCAATGGCTCGTCGCTTCGTCGGGGAAGATTCCGCAGCTTCGTGTGGACCTCGTCGAAGACCCGGGCGTCGTAGTTTTCGTCGGAGTCGACTACACACGCTCCTGAATCGAGGATCGTCGTCTTCGCCACCGCCGCGGCCGTCCGAAGTTTCCCATCGACGTGCGTGGCGGGGCTTGCGTTCCTCTGCACCTCCAGGGCGACGCTCTCGGCGACCCGCAAGCGTCCCTCGTAGTGTGCGTTAAACCGTGGCACACAGCTCCGATTGCGACCAACACTAACCAAGATCCCCGTGTCGGCATAGACGATCGCATTGGGCCAGCCCCGCCGTGGTACCGCAGTGCTGAAGGCGTGACGGCGCTGTGGCATGGAAGCGGCAGGAGGCACGGACCTCAGGCGACAAGGCATCATGCTGGGTGAGATCTTGGGCGGACCCTCTGCCATTGGCGGCCCCTTCAGCGCTGCGGGGTTACAGGGATGCTTCCAGTCCCAGTGGTTACTCTACTAGCAACAGACGACGCGTAGGCGTCCCGCGCGCCACACCAACGCCGGACACTGCACCTGCTGCAACCCGGGTTCGGAAGGGGATCCCACTGGGTGTCGTTGAGCCACTGTCGAGCTAGGCGCCGCACCCGCCCCCGGGCCATCTTCATCAGCGCGGTGTCGCGTGTGGAGTACGCGTAGACCGCCGCCGAATCTGGAGACAGTACTTCCAGCTGGACCTCGCCATGCGTTACGCCGTAATGGTCGGCGAGTCCGGCCTCGATTGCGACAAGGTCCCAGGCTACAGAGAGGAATGCGCTGAAGATCTGATCCTCGTTAGCATCAGGCTGGGTCTGGACTGTCTTGATTTCACGCATCGTCAGCATGTCATCCCGAACCCAGAAAGCATCAGCCTTAGTCGCGATGACCACGTCAGCTTCTGCGTCGTAGGCGTACAGCGTCCTCTCGGCTACTAGTGACGTGCGGATGCCCGCCTCAAGTGGGCAGCACTCAATATGAGCCCGAAGAAAAGGGTAGGCCAGTTCGTAATCGGCGGGATCTATGGGCCCGTTCGCTATGGAGCTTAGGCGGTCAAGATCGGCCGGGTCAGGTAGATCATGAATGGAGCAGGGGATTCCCCGGGTATGAGCTTGCGCGATCCACTGGTGAGCTGCCAGTCCTCGCAACAATGCCTGATTGCCCTCCTCGGAGCGAGGTAGATGCGCTTCCCGTTCCATGTACCACTGCGCCGGGCACCGCTCGTACGCTTCAAGGTCTGAGGCGGAGACAGACCTCGTCCACGGCCCAGGCTGCCGAGCTTGAAGAAAGCCGTCGAGACGTATCAGAGAATCACAAGCTCCAGTGAATTTACATTCGCCACAGGATCTGCTCGTGACTCTTTCCTCGCCTCGCAATGTGGCACGGACGTCCGATCTCGCCCTCTCTTCATACAGCCTACGTGCATCGTCAGGCGTTACGCCTTCCAGCAAATGGTTTTCGATGCCATCAGCAAGGCCGATCTCGGTAACCCATACTCGTTGAGCGGGAATTTGACTTGGGTATTCCGCGGCCACATGCGCTGCGACGTAGGCCCAAGATGTAACGGCGGCTTGGGCTGACGAGTGCCTCAGCCGCCTAATCTCTCGATAACCATCGCTTGTTTCGTACAAAAAGGCCCACGCGAATAGTGACGCATTGTGCGCTTTCTGGGCCTCAACCCAACCATCTAGGAAGGACAGCCTTCCGATCAGCTCCTCACGAGCCTCGTGATACTCGAAGTACCGGTCAAGGCCATGCTCAAGAAATTGCCGCACCCCGTCGTGCAGATCGGCGAAAATACTCTTCTGCTCCTCGACCGTTTGCCACAGGTCGCTCCCGCGATTGGTTCGCCAGCCGACCCGCTTGATCGCGTCAGCCAAAGCCCCTAGGACGAACGGCGATTTTCGGAGTGCCCAGTCGCCGGTCTCCGGGATCGTCTTCGGGCGCACCTTGAGCGCGAGACTCAACGGGCAGAAACGTTCGCCGCCGACAACCTCGGCGTCGGTTGCACTAACGCGATAGACATCAACATTCTGCCGCAGTGGGATTCCGGGGTTCCAGATCAAGATGTCCTGCCTCGCTCGACGCCAACAGCCTTAACGCCGCCCCTAGCGCTCCCGTGATCTCGCTGGCAAAGCCTGTTCTCGCATTCTAGAGCCTGGCATATAGGTTGACGCAAGCAACAACAGTTCTTAGAACACGCGTTCGACCACGTTAGGCGGTTACACCATGAGAATTGGTCACCTTCTGCCTGCGTCGGCGGCGGACGGGATGGCGTGAGGCTGAGGTGTAGGCCGATTGGCACACGTTCGTGGAGCAGACCAGGGCCAGGGCGACAAGGTGGAGCGCCCTACCGGACGAGTCTCAATGGCGGTTGTCAAGCGGGCCGTGCGGTGGGCGGGTCTCCTCGGTCGGGCAGGCGTGTTCCTGCCCGGGTTCTCGGTCTGGTCAAGGCTCGCCGAAGGCGACCGCGTAGCGGCTTGGCCCTGACCCGGCCCGGTCGACCTTGGGCCGGCGACGCCACATGCTGACCACGGCACGCTGTACGCCAGCGAGCTGAGCGACATCACGCAAGGTCACAGTATCCAATACTCCGATAACTCGGCTTCTCAGCGTTGCGGCTGGCGATGGACCACCTCGTCGGCGACTGTGGATGCAGCCTCCCATGGCCGAGGGGTTGCGCATCCAGACGAGTCGGATTGGCGCAAAACCCTTGGCCCACGTCGTCCTCTGACAGAGGGTGCATGCATGATCGATTCGCCCGCCACCCCGGCGTGGCTGCCCGACCCGCAGATCGCGGTTGCGCAGCTCGCCAGCGGGATCCTTGGATACGCCCAGCAGACCGCATCGGGTGACGCGTTCCGGCTGCCGTACCCGGCGAACCTGCAGCTCGCGCTGGACCGGCTGACCTTGCTCGCGTGGCATCAGGACGCGCCCGCGCCAGCCAGCGTGGTGGAACTACTCCAGCTTGCGCAGGAGCCGTTCGGCGACTGGAAGGTCGACCTCACCGGCGCCGACCTGGACCCAGATGAATCGCTGCTGACTTATGGGCGTCCGACAGTGGCCTGCGAGGAGCTCGGCAGCCTCCGTGGGGATGTCGAAGGCGAGATCCGCGAGAGCGCGCTGCTGCGGGCGGTGATGGACAAGGCCCGTGCCCACAACGCATCGCAGTCCTACGTCGCATTTCGCGAGCTCCTAATTCGGCAGCCGGCGATCCCGTCGATCGAGCTCGACGGGCGGATGGCCGATGCTGACCTGGCGCTGCTGGCGGATGAGGTGCGGCAGGCATATGTGGAGGCGCCGCCGGAGGCGGTGGCGGACGGTGTGATCCGGACCTGTGGCGGATGCGGCGGTCTTCGGCTGCCGCTGGATGACGACCGGACCTGGGTTTGTGAGGACGAGTCCTGCCCAGCACCCGGAACGGCCGGGGCGGACCACCCGGCCAGTGAAGGAGTGTGCTGGCTGCGGCGTGAGCTGCGCACCTTTATCACCGCACCGGGTCGTGCGGAGCTGCGCATCGCCGATGCGATTGGGAAGCTCGGCGTGCCGGTCGCGTTGTGGCCGGACTTCGACGCGTGCGACATCGCGGTCTTCGCGGAACGACCTTGGGTCGCCGACGTCAAAGCTTGGCGCAACCCGGTACGGCTGGCCCGGCGGCTGCGGGAGCGGCTGTTCACCGTGTCGCCGGAGGCGGAGAGGGCCTACGTCGTCATCGGCCGGGAGCAGGTCAAGGCACATCCGCGGTACGTGGCGCGGCTACGGAAGGCGTGCCCCCAGGTGCGGCCGGGACAGCGAATCGTGGCGGTCTCCGAGGCGGAGTTCATCGGTGCCGTGAAGCGGCGGGTGGAGGCCGGGGCATGAGGCAGATCAACACTATCCGCAACCGCTTCGCTGGCGCCCTCCGCGGCCACTACAACCCGACCGGGGACCAGCCTTCGCCGGCCCGCCTCATGGACACCGAACTGTGCCTGTATCTGCTGGAAACAGTAGCCGCCGACCAGGCCGCCAGCGGAGTACCCGCGCTGCTCGACGGCTACCGGGCGCTGTGGGACGCGGTGCCGAACCCGCCAGCTGACGCGGGGGTCCGACTCGCCAACGCGCGAGCCCTGCTGTGGCGCAGCCAGCGCCCCTACGGGTGGGACGAGTTGCTGCGGGCTTACCGGTCCGCTCCCGAGGCAGTGCGGGGTTACCACTTGGACCCGCTCGGCCGACCGGTACGCCGGCAGTGCAGCGTGGCGGCGAACCGGTGGGATTGGTACGAGCAGCTGCTCACCAAGCCCCTGCCCTTCGCCACCACCGGCGTCCGGTTCGCCACGCCCGGCCGATACCGCATGAGTTCGACAGCCCGTGGTCACGGCGTGACGGTGCCGGACAACCTTCCACCCACGCCGGCACCGGCTCTACATGACCTGGCCGTCCGGACCCGGGCACCGATCGAGGTCACGTGGCATGAGTTGGTGGAGGCCGCCCGAGGTATGGACGCCGCCGATCTGCAGGCCGGGCGTTCCCCTCACCGATGGGAGGAGCGCCTGCTGGACGTCACGCTGCAGGTCCGGCTGGCCGACGACACCTTCGGCGACGTCACGACCCTTCGCATCGACCGGATCCTGCACATGGTCGGCATGGTAAGCGTCGGCAAGAGCACCCTCGTGGCGATCCTCGCGACCTGGGCGGCGCAGCATGGCCGCCGAGTGACGATTGTGGTCGGCGATAACTCGGCAGCACTACGCATGGCGCACGAGCTGTCCTGGTACGACGGCGTGGCGGCGGCACCGGTCATGGGGCAAAATCGAACCCGGCATGCGGAGCGGCTCCATCGGCTCCAACCGCCGGCGCCTGGCCGGCTTCTGCCCGTCGAGCCGTACGCGTTCGACCTGGTCAGCACGGCCTGCCCACTCGATGCCGTCCGAGGCGCCCCCATCCCCCTCGAGGTACGCGAGGCGCCCTGCCAGCACCTGATTGAGACGGACCCGGACGCGCCGGTGGACGGCTGGCGGGACGGGGCCCGACGCACCTGTCCCCTGTGGTATCGCTGCCAGCGGCATAAGGCCGCGCGTCGACTGGTCACAGCGAACGTGTGGATCGCGACGCCGTGGAGCCTTGTGCACACCCCCGTGCCCGGACCGTTGAGCCATGACCAACTGCGGTACCTGGAGGCGGCTTGGCGACGCAGCGACCTGATCCTGGTTGACGAGGCCGACCAGGTGCAGGCAAACCTCGATGAGATGTTCGCCAGCGCCCAGGTACTGCTAGGCCCGAGCCAGGAAGCGTGGATCGACGAGATCGGGGCGCGGGTGGCGGAGAAGCTGCGCGCGACGGGCCGCGCGCCGGTCAGTTCACGGCAGATCCGCCGATTCATCACGGCACTGAACCAGGCCCGTTCCGAAGCCGACATCATCTACCAGTTGCTGCAGCGGGACCGGGTTCGGGCCGGCAAGCCGGTATTGAGTTGGCTCGACCCCGACTACTTCACGGCTTGGACACTGTTCAACAGCCTTGCCAAGGACTGGGCCGGCTACACCGCTGCAAAGGGCCGCAGACCCGACCCCGGTTGGGACAACGATCAGCTCTACAAGCTGCTGCGCGAGCAGTTCAACGCGTTCATCGACGAGCCGACGGGAGCCTCCGGCGAGGTAGCCGGGGGTCTAGCCACCTTGGCCGAGGCGCAACTGTCCGACACGGAAGAGGAGACGCGGGAGGACACCGTCCGGCAGTGGCTGACCGAGCTGAGCGATCGAGAGCTGGTCGAAGGTAGGAAGATCGCACCCGCGGAGCTCGACCGAAACGTGTGGCGGCTGGAGCTGGCCATCGCAGTAGCGGTGATGGCACACCGACTCAACCTGATGCTCGCAATCTGGCCGGAAGTCGCGGCCGAGCTGGACATGTTCGACACGCTTCCGGCAGAGGTACGCCGACCGCCGAGCGACCTCGCCGTCGCGGTGCCCGAATCCCCGATGGGCAACGTGCTGGGGTTCCAGTACGTCGAAGACCAGACCGAGCGCCGCGATGGCCAGCTGGGCGAGTTCCGGTTCTTCCGCTATACCGGCGTGGGCCGGGCCCTGCTGGTCGGCCTGCCAGACCTGTTTCCCGCCGACGGGCCGGGCCCGAGCGTACTGCTGTTATCCGGGACCAGTTGGGCCGGCACCTCGCCTCGCTATCACATCGACGTACCGGTCGAGGCGATCCTGCGCCCCTCACCGCAAAAGCTCGCCACCATCTCCGAGACCACGTTCGCCCTGGACATCCAGCATCACGGCGAACGGAGTATCCCGATCTGGGTGTCCGGCCGCTACGGGGAGGAGCGCGCGAGCGCCCTGCGGCAGATGGTCGCGGCCCTGACTCAGCCCGGCGCGGGCCGCGGCCAGCCCAACCGCCTGGAGCGTGAACGAGCCGCCCTGCCGCCCGGCCGGCAGAAGATCATGCTGCTGGTCGGCAGCTACGCCGAGGCCCGCACCGTCACCAACGAGCTACTTCGGCGCAAATCCTCCTGGAAGGGGCAGGTCCGCTGCCTCATCGGCGACGACGAGTTGGAGACCGGCTGGGATGACGGCCACTTGCTGCGCCGCGGAGATGTCGCGGACTTCGGCACGGACGACGCGTGGCTGCTGGTCGCCCCAATCCTGGCCGTCGAGCGGGGGCACAACATCCTCAACAACGACGGCGTGGCCGCCATCGGCGCCGCGTTCTTCCTGGTACGTCCTCACCCACGGCCGAAGGATCTCAGCTACGTCACCCAGCGGATCAACCAATACGCCCTCGGACAACTACGCCCGCAGCCGCTCGACGACGCCTGCCCGATACACGAACGCCTTGTAGATGCCGGCAGCCGGCGACGCCGAGCCGCGCAGCGCCAGTGGCGGCGACTGCTGCACGCCCTGGTCGCCTACAGCCAGCTCGGCACGGACGAACGCCAACGGGTGGCCTGGACCCAACTCGTAACCATCTGGCAGGTGATCGGCCGGCTCCTACGTGGCGGCCAGGCCGCGAAGATCTACTTCTGCGACGCCGCCTTCGCACCAGTCACCGCCCGCAGGAGCGACACCGACAGCGACCTCGACGATGCCAGCACCAGTCTGCTGCACGGCATGCGCGAGGTGCTCACCCCGTACTTCGAACCCACCGGCGCCAACACCGATCGGCACCTCGTCCAGGCGCTCTACCAGCCCCTGTACCGAGCCCTCACCGACATGGGAGACCGCTAAATGGCACCCCGCTACGACAACCTCGCTGTCACTGTCCTGCGTCTCGATCGCGCGGCCCCGATCGAGCGCACCTACCACCTCATGCGGTTCCCTGGCCGCTGGAAGGATCCGCTGCGTCGGCTAGCTCAGGCGCAGCGCGGCGGCGATGTCGCCAGCATTCCCATCGCCTCACTCAACGACGCGATCACCGCCCTCGTCCCCGACTGCGTCGTCACACTTCCGTCCGCCGGCCGTGGCGACGACGACCAGGACTGGCTGCTGGCATACCGCGAGGTAAATCCAGCAGCTATCTTCAACCTGGTCGCGGCGTGGGTACGGGCACAGAAGGCCGCTCCCGAGCAGATCTCCCTGGCCCTGTCCCAGCTGAGCGCCAACCACCTCACCTGGTCGCCGGTTCACCTCAACCTGAGTGCACCGGAAGAACGGCAGCGAGCCATGCGGCTGCTCCCGATGGAGATCGCGGCGACGTTGTCCCGGCCTGACGCGACTTGTCCACATAACGAGTTGCGATTCCTCCGCTGCCCGAGCGCCGCCGGCGCCGAGGTCATGTCCTGGCCGCCGGAGCGGATCGAGGACCAGACCCCGTTCTCGGTCAAGATCGGAATCAGCGCGCAGACCCTTCCCACGAGTGATGAGCTGCTGGTCTATCTGGCGTACGGCGTGCGACGCTGGATGCCCGTACGCGGCAAGCTCGCCTTCGACCACGGCCACTCGGTCTACCTGGCACCGACCGTGCCGTATCTGGCCGGCCTGGCGAACTCTCGTCACTTCGGCACCGCGCGGATCAAGCAGGTCAAGGTGGCGGAGAAGGACAGCTCGAGCAGCTATGGGCCCCGCTGGGACGACGCCCTCGCCAGGGTGCTGAAGGCAGTCGGCTGTCTCGACCGCCTGCCCGACCCGCAGCAGCTAGTCGACAAGCCACTGGACTACCTGCAGCGCCACGGCGACGCAGCTGCTCTGGTCTACAGCACCGGCATGCTCTCAGCTGAGAAGGTCAGCGCCGGGCTGTCGATCGTCGATCGCCAGCCGCTGATGGACTGGGTCATCAGCGAGCTCAGCCCACACCTCCGTCCGGCCGCGCCGCTACCCCGCGAGAAGTGCACTGTGTACAAAGGGCTTGGTGGCATTAGCGAGAGCCGGGTTTCGGCAACCTATCTCGGTGAGATCGTCGGGCCGCGCCTGGACATCGAGTTGCTCACGGACACCGACCGCGCCACGCAATACGCCCTCGACCGGCTCGCCACCCGTCTCGGTGTCCCGATGCCCCGTGCCGAGCAGCTTGACGAAGCCGGGGCTCACATCGACCTCGGCTCGGCAACCGTCGGGATTCGGCGGCTGGCGGCACCGACGATCCGCGCCGACCTTGACCGTGTCGGACGCCGGCCCCAGGCCGCGGTGGAGGCCCGCATCGAGCACATCGCCGACGCGCTCGGCCAGGCGGCAAACCCGACAATCGCCCTGGTCGAGATCGCCCACCCCGACGCCTATCAGGGCCGGCGACGCGGCGACGATCCCAAGTTCGCCATCCGGCACGGCCTGCTGCGGACGGGACGGCTCAGCCAGTTCGTCACCCCGGTTGCCGAGCCGAAGCGCCCCCCGCGCAAAGAGTCGTCCGACCCGAACCGAGAACGGTTCGCCGCAGCCGTCGATGACCTGTTCCGGCAGCTCGGCGTACGCCCCGAGCCGCTGCCTGACCCGGCACGAGACACCCTTCTCCGGCAGCCTGCCCTTCTGGCGATCTGGATGATCCGCCAGAACAAGGGACGTGTCTGGGGGCTCGCACGGCAGGTGCCCGTCGCCGTGCTCCTCGATCCCACCGGTCAGAATGTAGAGGTCCGTGCGCCCAAGGTGCCCTGGCAACCTCTGCACACCGGGCTGCTCGAAATCGGTAAGCGGTACGTCAACGTGGACCTCAAGTGCGGCCCCGACGACGTGATCCGGTTCATCAAGGATGTCATCGATGAGGCCACCGACGCATTCCCCGACACCCTGCTGCTCACCCATGCACAGAACCTGCGCGGCGTCTGGAACACCCTCACCAACGGCCGCATCCAGCTCGACAGCCTCGGCTTCGGCGCCGGCGAGCCTCAGCCGATCAGCAAGCTGCCCGGCCTGCGCCATGTGCGCGTTCGCACCGCTGAAGGCGGTGAGACACCGGAGTGCTACGGCGTAACCGACGACGAGACGGGCCAGCCCAAGGGTCTGTGGCGGTTCCTGGTCCCTCGGGTGTACGGCAGCACTACGGGCAAGCCCAGCACGCACTCCGGGGCGTTGAAGGGCGTGTCGAAGCTAATCCCCGGCGAGCACAACGGCAAGCTCACTGCCCCGAAGCCGAAGGCCCAGGTATGGAACCCGCAGTTCATCGAGCTGCTCGTGGCCGGAATCCAGGACGGCGACCAGCCCGAGCACTGGGCGGCGCTGGCGCACGAGATGCGGGATGCAGCACCGTATGTACGGGGCACCACCGTCCTGCCCTGGCCGCTTCATCTCGCAGAGCAGATCGAGGAATACCTCCTGCCAACCAAAATCGCTGACCTCGGTTCGCAAGCGATTCTCGGGGACGATTAGGGATGATCTTCCTCTGCGAGATGAGGAAGGTCCACGACCGCGAGCATCTGCCGCTCGGCTCGGCTGCCTATGCCGGCTACGCTCCGCTGACCGCCGTCGGGGCACCGCAGCCGCTGTTTCCTCGGCAGCAGCGTGGGAGAGCTCGGGGAGGACATCCGGGGCGGAGCCGGTGCCGGTCGCGGTCGCGCCCCAATGGCCTGCGGGCTCCTGCCAACCGGGCGAAACGGTGGATAGCGTGATCCCGATCGTTTCTGGCGGGACAGTAAGGCGCTCTCCAACCACCGCTAACCGTGACGACGCCGGACACCTCGTCCTGTTCGCGGCCCAGGAGAGCCGTCTGTTCGACCCCACGCTTAGGGGGTGTCTCAGTTGGTGATTTTTGCGAGTCGGCGGTGGCAGATGAGGATGGCGGCGAGGTCGGCGAAGGCTTGGAAATGTTCGGCTTTGCGTTCGTAGTGGCGGGCGAGGCGGCGGTTGTTGGTGAACCAGGACAGGCACGACTCGACGATCCACCGGTGCCGGCCAAGACGCTGGGAGGACTCGACGCCTTTACGGGCGATCCGCACGACGATGCCCCGGCGGCGGACCTCGGCCCGGATCGCCTTGTGGTCGTAGGCCTTGTCCGCGTGCAGCTTGCCCGGACGGCGGCGAGGCCGGCCGCGACGGCCCCGCACCGGGGTGACGGCATCCAACAGCGGGAACAGCAACTGCGCGTCCGGGGTGTTCGCCGCGGAGATCAACACCTGCAGCGGAACGCCCCGCCGATCGCACAAGACGTGGATCTTCGAGCCTGGTTTGCCGCGGTCGACCGGGTTTGGCCCCGTCAGATCCCCCTTTTCAACGCCCGGACACTGATCGAGTCGATCATCGCTCGGGACCAGTCGATCCCACCGGCGGTGTTCAACCGGTGCAGCAACTCGTGATGGATCTGCTCCCACAAGCCGTACCGGGTCCACTCGGTGAACCGGCGGTGCACCGTCGGCCGCGACACCCCGAACAATGCAGCGGGCAGCTTCCGCCACGAGCAACCGGCCTGCACCATGTACGCGATCGCCGCCAGGACAGCCCGGTCGTCAGCCCGCCGCTTCCCACCACCCTGCGGCCGTTTCGCTGCGGCCGGAATCAACGGCTGCGCGACCACCCACAAGTCCTCCGGCGCCCAGGTCTGGATCATGTCCCCGACAACATCCGCCACGAATAGAAGATCATGCCCGAGGCCACAACCTCACCAACTGAGACACCCCCTTAACCAGATGAGCCCCGCCACCGTTCTTCCTCAGACTGCCCCAGTCATGCTCGCACCAGCTCTACGGCGACGACCTGACCCTGGCAATCGGCGAGGGTCAGGTCCTGTACTGCATTGTCCAGAGCGACTCGACCTGGAGAACCGCGTACAACGCGCAAGAGCACCCGCAGCGGTGGCAACGGCGGCGAGTGCCGCGAGGTCGCCACCAACTACCGACATCATCGCCGTACGCGATCTCCAAGACCCATTCCGGCCCGAGCCTGCGATTCGGCCTCTCTGCCGGCGGCCTGTCTCTCGATGGTGGCGAGGTAATCAATCCATCCCTGGTTCCATCCGACGGCACCACCGATAACGCCGCCGCCGCATTACGATGCTCGGACCGGGCTCGCTCCGCCGTTTCCTCCTCGACGCGCTTGTTGTCGCAAGAAGTCGATCGCACGGGCGCAGGGTCCGCGGGGTTCGGAAGTCTGGCTACCTGGCGCACTGCTCGCGGCCTGCGCTACAGGTCGCGTCGGAACCGCTCCGCTCCGTTTCGCGGTCTGTCGGCAAGCGAAAGTCGACCGGCGGAGCCGGGAGGGCTCCACTCAGGCGCAGTCACGTCGGTGACTCAGGTCAACCCAGAGTGAGGCGTCCCTCTTGATCGAACCGAACTCGACCGCTGGTCTCGGCGACGTGCAGGCCGTACCGGAGCAGCTTGTCGATCTTGTCGGTGCGCCGCCGGTAGCCGAGGCGCTCCAGCCCCGCGCGCAGCAGGCGCTCCTCATCCATGCTCGGCACGCTCTGCAGAACGTGCACGAACGCGTTGGCGACCTCCTCGGGCGGCACCTCCTCGAAGGCCCGGTCGTCGCTCGACTGGGTGACCCGGTACGCGCGGTAGGTCTGCGGGTCCGTCCCCTCGGGCCAGGCGTACCGCCCCACAGTGGGATGGCCGTACAGCCGGCGGCTGTCGACGAGTGCGAGCACGGCGAGGCGCCGGTCCTCCCGGGTCCGCAGGAAGCCGAAGCGGGCCAGGGCCAGGCGGGCGAGCCGGTGCTGTTCGACGGGTCCTTCGGCCGCGATGATCTCCCGCAGCGCCTCCCGGACGAGCCCGCGTGTCCGCTGGTCGGTGGAGAGCAGGTCGAGGTCGCTCTGGTCGCCGAGCGGCGTCGGGGTGTACGGGACGAAGGTGCTGACGTCGATGGCGCCGGCCGTCGCCTGGGGCGCGCTCGCGACGGGGGCCGGCGCGGATGCGGTGGCGAGGTCCGTGACGGGGGCCGGCGCGGACGCGGTGGCGAGGCCCCTGACAGGTGCCGGCGACACTCCCGTGGCGGGCTCGGTGTCCTCCGCAACGGGTGGACCCGAGAGCTCGACCAGGTGGACCTGCTCGACGTCCTCGGCAGCGCGGGGCGCCGGCAGATCGACCGTGCCGCGGGGCGCGACGGCGTCCACTGGCGCGGGCGGCTCTGGGGCGTCGGCTCTTGCGACGGCGTCGTCGACGCGGTCGAGCAGCGCGGACCGGTCGTGGATCCAGGCCGGCAGCCAGAACCGCACCACCTCTGGCCAGCCCATGATGGTCCGGAGCAGGGCGGGCGCCAGGTCCCGGTCGGCCACCGTCGGGCGGGCGCTCCAGTCGGGGCCGTCCAGCATGACGGCCACCTGCCAGCGGGCCGAGCCCGGCCGGCGTACGGCGAGGTCCACCGTGAAGTCGGACAGGCCGTGCGAGGTGCGGACCTCGTGGCCGCGGTCGCGCAGCGCGGCGGCCACCTCGTCGCGGATGCGGCTGCGCCGCTCGGCCCGGTCGGTGGCCAGGTCGCCCAGCCGGTCGGCGCCGGCGGCGGCCATCTCGCAGTACGCCCGCAGGTGTTGGGTGCCGATGGCCGAGGTGCGGGACAGGTCGATGTCTGACGGGTTGAAGGACGAGAACAGCACCACCTGCCGGCGGGCCCGGGTGATCGCCACGTTGAGCCGTCGCTCACCGCCGGCTTGGCTCAGCGGTCCGAAGTTCAGCGGGAGCTGGCCGGTCTCCGGGTTGGTGGAGAAGGCCAGGGAGAACAGGACGACGTCTCGCTCGTCGCCCTGCACGTTCTCCAGGTTTTTGACGAAGATCGGCTCGGCGACCGCGCCGGAGAGCTGCTCGCGGATGATCGAGTCGGTGCTGTCCTCCAGCAGGTTGAGGATGAGGTCCCGCTGCTGGATGTTGAAGGTGACCACACCGATGGACTGCCCGGCGGTGGCCGGGTCGTGCAGGCGCCGGGTGATGTCGGCGAGGACGGCGCGCGCCTCGACGTCGTTGGTCCGGGAGCCGCCGCGGTCGTAGCGGCCGTCAACCCGCCGCCAGGCGATGCCGGCGGAGCCGCTCATGCCGGGCGACGGGAGGCTGGAAAGCTTGTTGTCGTAGTAGTACCGGTTGGAGAAGGCGATCAGCGACTCGTCGTGGCTGCGGTAGTGCCAGGACAGCCACCGCTGCGGCAGCCCCGACTCGACGGCTTCGCTGAGGATGCTCTCCAGGTCCTCCAGCACCGGGCCGTCGCCCTCGTCGACGTCGTCAACGGTGTGGCTGGCCTGCATGATGCTGCTCGGGGGCATCTGCCGGGAGTCGCCGACGACCACCACGGCGCTGCCCCGCCCCATCGCGCCGATCGCCTCGGCGACCCGGATCTGCGACGCCTCGTCGAAGATGACCAGGTCGAAGCGCTGGCCTCCCGGTGCCAGGAAGTTCGCCGCCGAGGCGGGGCTGACCAGCACGCACGGCGTCAACGCCAGCACGGCGTCGGGGTAATGCTCGAACAGCTCCCGGAAGGACCGACCGCCGCGCTTGCGGCGCAGTTCCGCCGCGAAGTCGGCGAAGCGGCCCCGCCGGTCGGTCGGGCTGAACGGACGGCGGCGGACAAGCACCGAGGGCAGGCGCTCGGGCAGCGCCGACCGCAGCTCACCGGCGGCCGTCTCGAACTGGGCGATCTCGTCGTCGTGCAGTTCCGGGTCGAAGTACTGCAGCCCGCCGGTTCGTAGCCGCTCGCCGAGGGAGGCGGCGGCGACGCCCCGCCGGTACACCTCCTCGGCGAACTGTCCGTTCACCTCGGCGCGCAGCAACTGGTCCCGGTAGTCGGTGAGGCCGGCGGAGGCGAGCACGTCGGCGTGGGTGAGGACGGTGGCCCAGCGGCGCAGTGGGAAGAGTTCCTCGCTGCGCAGGTCGTGCAGCCAGGTCGCGCCGTCCCGCTGCCAGGCGTCGACCCAGTGCGAGCCGGCCGACCACAGGGCCAACTCCGGCTCTGCGGAGCGCAGCACCCCGCGCCAGGCCCGCCACCGGGAGGCGACCCGGTCCAGGAGGGCGGCGTCGACGTCGGAGATGCCGCGCTGGAACAGCTCCCAGGCCTGCGGGTGCCGGGCCAGGAGGGTGCGGCTGGCCCGGATCGCTTCGATCGCCTCCGCGAGCCGCTGCTGTGCGTCCGGGTTCGTGGGCTGCAACGCCGGGATCCGTAGGCCGCCGAGCGCGTCCGCGTGCTGGTGCAGCGCGGCGGCCTGGGCCTGGGCGGCGACCAGTCGTCCGGTGGTCACCTCGACCCGCTCGACGTCGAGCGTCGCACCGGCGACCAGGTGCACGGCCAGCTTGTCGACGACGGCCTGCCGGCGCTTGCGCTTGCCGAGCAGCTTCTTCGCCGCCTCCTGCGCCTCGGCGTGCCAGGCAGCCAGCTCGGGGCGTGCGAACACGTCCGGCCGGAAGGTCGCGAGCTCACCGGCGAAGCCCTGGTGGAAGGCGGCCAGCTCCCCCTGGAGCTGGGCCACGGCCTCGTCCCACCGCCGGTCGCCGGCGCGCAAGGTGGTCTCCCGGTCCGGCAGCATTCCGCGTACGGCGAGCCAGGCGCCGGCCTGCAGTTCGGTGACGGTTTCCGGGGTGGGCAGCGTGCGCAGCAGCCCGACCAGGTGGGGGTGGGCGGCGAGGTCGGCGCGGAGGCGTTCGAGGTCGGCGGCGATTTCGGTGACGGCCGCGGCGTGCAGCCCGTCGAGGGTCCGGCAGCCGCTGAGCGCCCAGGGATGCTCGGGCCGGACCCGCGCCGAGCGGGCGGCGGCCGGGAATTCGCGCAGCGTCGTCTCCACCCGGGCGCGTACCTCGGCGGGTGCGTGCAGGTAGCTGACCGGGACCGGGGCGGCCGGGCCGTCCGCGTACGCGAGGACCTGCTCGTAGGCCGACCAGAGCGACATCCCGACGGGGTTGGCGGTGTGGACCTGCGCTGGATACTCCGCTAGCGGGGCGAGTCGCGCCCGGTAGGCCGTTTCGACGGCCGTCCAGTCGCCGTCGGTGGCCAGGTCGTACTGGTCGACTGCGTCGCGCAGCTGCTGTCGGATGGCGTTGAGGGACTGCTTGCGCCCGTGCAGGTCCAGCGCGAACGGTCCGAGGCCGATCTGCTTGAGTCGGCGCTTCACGACCTCGAGGGCGGCTTGCTTCTCGGCGACGAACAGCACCGACCGGCCGGCGGCGACCGCGCGGGCGATCATGTTGGTGATGGTCTGTGACTTGCCGGTGCCGGGCGGCCCTTCGAGCACGAACGACTGGCCGCGCTCGGCCATGACGATGGCCTGCATCTGGGAGCCGTCGGCGGGGATCGGCAGGTGCAGCTCCGCCTCGTCCACGGCCACGTCGGCGCCGTGGTCCGGGCGGGCCGGGTCGTCGAACGTGGCGCCGGAGGATTCCACCAGGTGCCGGACGACGGGGTTCTCCATGAACCGGGGCCAGTGGTCGCCGAGGTCCCGCCACATCTGGAAGGTGGAGAACTGCAGCAGCCGCAGGCTGGCGGTCTCGTCGATGCGGTAGTTCAGCCGGTTGTCGACCAGCCCGGTGTTGATCGCCGCGAGGGTCTTCGCGATGTCGATGCCGTGCTCGTCGAGGACCGGCTGCTCCAGCTCCGGGATCCGCACCCCGTGCTTGACGCGCAGCCACTCGATGAGGCAGTAGTTGGGGCTGGCCACCTCGGTGCCGTCGATGACCATCGAGTACGGGCGGCGGCCGCTGCCGCCCTCGATGCGCACCGGCAGGAGGAACAGCGGTGCGTACGCCTCTCCCCCGGTGGTCTTGGTGTGCACCAGGGTGCCGATGGTCAGGTAGAGGTAGTTGCTGCCGGTCTCCTGCTCCATCGTGCGCGCCTCGCGCTGCAGCGCCCGCATGGCGGTCTTGTAGCGGGCCTCGGTGACGGCGCCGTAGACCCGCCGGTCGGTGCGCAGCTCCCGGGTGAGGATCTCGGCGTCGAGGTCCTGCGCCCGGCGCGCGCCGGCCAACTCGTGCACGTGGCTGATGTCGTCCTGCGGGATAACCTGCACCTGGCGGCCGTCGTGGATGAGGTCGTCCAGCAGGGCGAGGGCGCCGGCCGGCACGTGCAGGTCCAGGCCGCGGCCACGCTTGGGCAGGTTGAGCAGCGGGTTGCGCAGGCTGAGGTCGAGCAGGGACTTCCGCCACTGCTGGATGCGCGCCGGGGAGCCGTCGGCGGGCTGCGGCACCTCGTCGCCCTCGTCGGCGAGCTGGCGCAGCTTCGCGGCGGCGACACCGGGCGGGAGGTCGAGCGACGCGCCGGCGTCGGGGGTCGTCTCGGCGTCGACGGGCGCGGGCGCGACCAGCTCGTCGGCCGACGGCAGCGGCATGATCCCGGAGCGGTGGGCGAGGTGGACGTCGACGACGCCCTGCAGCCGGTGGCCCTCTCCGCGGAAGTGGCCGAGCCCGACCCGTACCGCCTCCGTGAACGTCGCCGACTGGGCCCCTGGGCCGATGCGGGTCAGCTCCACCGGCACCGCCCGGCCCGAGTCGACCATCGAGATCAGCAGGTTGGTCTCGGTGACCGCCGCAGACCCGAGCCGCTCCTCTTCGAGAAGGAAGCCGCCGAAGGCGTGCCCCTCGCTGATGAAGATGAGCGGGTGCAGCCCGGCCGCCTCCAGGCAAGCGGCGTAGGTGACGGAGAGGTCGAGGCAGTTGCCGAGGCGCCCGTCCAGCACCGCGGCCGTCGTCCGCACCTTCTGGCCGCTGTTCTCGAACGACGCCGGAAGGGTCTGGTAGGTGATCTCGAGTTGGCGCAGCGCCTCGTACACGGCGCCGGCGATCAGCGCCGCCCGCTCCGGGCCGTCCTGGTAGCCCTGCAGCGAGCCCGAGCCGGTACGCGCGAGCAGCAGCTGCGCCGCCGACCGCAGCACCGCCTCGACCGCCCGGGTGTTCGGCTGCACGAAGGCCGCCAGGCTGTCGTAGAGGGCCGGGCTGTTGAACCACTCGTTGTGCGCGAGCACTCGTGACGGGGCCACCAGCGTCAACGGCTGGCCATCCGCCTCGACGGTGAGGCGGTAGTCGACCGGGAACGCCTCGTCGGTGCGATAGAGCAGCGCGCGGTCCGGCGTGACGTCCCGGAAGTCGTCCCAACCGGTGCTCGCCCCGGGCCGCAGCGGCGCGGTGAGGGTACGCGTCCACGGCTCGATAAGAGCGCCGTCGGGGCCGAGCAGCTCCAGCGTCAGCGTCACGTCCGCCAGCGGTTCCGTACCGCGGTTGACCAGCGTGAGGTGGCGGACCAGCGGCACCCGGTTGTGCACCAGGGCGGCGTTGATCGCCGGCTGCACGAGCAGCGCGACGGCGAGCTGGTCGTCGTCGGCGGTGAACTGCGCGAAGACGCTGTCGGACATGGCGTTTCTCCAGGTGGCGAGGCCAGGAAGGGCCAGCCTAGCGGTCGTCCGGCCGGTGGATCCTCCCCCGGCCGTATGCCGATCTTGGTTGTCGTACGCCTCGGGCAGGATGTGCGCCATGACGACGCACCACCCGAACACCCGGCGCCTGGTCTACGGCCACGCCACCAATCACGACTGCCTGGCCTTCCTCGACGCCGACGCCGCCGCAGGGGAGGCCGCGGAGATCAGGGCCCTCGCCGCCGCGCGCACCTGGGGCGAGGCCCGGCAGGTGCAGATGACCCACCTGGAGAACCCCGCCGGCCCCGAATGCTACGAAGAGGACGACTACGCCGACGACAAGCCCTTCGACATCACCGAGCTGGGTGCGATCGTGGACGGGTACTGGCCCAAGATGGTCACGGCGCGGACGCTCGACGTGCTGCCGCAGGACCTGCAGGACCGGTACGGAGAAGTCGTGCTCACGGTTCACAACGGTGAGTACCTGCAGGTTCCGCTCGACCGCGAGGCGGAACTGGTCGCGGAGCTTCGTGAGCGTGGCTACGAGTTGACCCGCGACGACGACCTGATCAACCTACTCGACGGCGTCGGTATCGGGTGGTGACCGGCTGAGGAACGACGGGAGACGCCGGCATCGCTTCCCGGCCGGCGTCTCCCATGGCTCACGCTCACCGGCGGCGCTTATTCAGGCTGGGAAGGCCGCCGGACACGGTCCGAACGCTGCCGTCCGGGTTGCTCCGGCCCGGCTTCTGGAGAGCCTCGGCAACTCGCCGACCGGCGAGGTCGGAGGCGTTCAGGTTGACCACGACACGATCCGACCGCCGCCAGCTCTGCAGGCGAGCCAGAGCTTGCTGGCTGTCGGCGATGCCAGTCAGCGCACGGATCGCCGGTATCGCTCTGGAGGGGTCAGCGAGCAAGAGATGGGCGACATCGGCGGCACTCAACCGGTGCTGCGAGGCGTTGCCTACCGGTACGAGAGAGGCGTGGATCGTCTCGTTCTGGAGCCACAGCCACACCGGCCTCTTGCCATCGCCGGCCCGCATCATTGGGGTCGTCGACGCGGGAGTTCGTCTCGACGACGGCGTCGATGAGGCTGGCTCGGCCGACCGGGGTGGCTGAAGAGCGGCCGCCGGCTGCGCCCGTCGCCGCAACTGTGCCGGGATGTCGGCGGTCGGGCGGGGCGACACAGTCCGTTCCGACGACGCCCCCTCGCCGGATTGCGGGGTCTCGGTGGGTGCGGCTCGCCGTTCCCGCATGAACCAGCCGGCGTAGTCCCACTGCTCCGGCGTGAACCTCACCGGGATGATCTCGGTCTGGTGCGGTGTCGATGGGTCCTGAACGGTGAGCTGTGCGCGCCGCTTTGCATGGTCGGCTGCGGTGAGGGACCCGATGTCGAGGACCGCGGCCAGCGGTACCCGTCTGGCGTCCGCCTTCAGCCAGGGCAGCAACCGCCGACGTCGGACGACAAGGTGCTCCTTCTCGAACCAGGCGTCCCACCGCCGAGCGGCCAATCCGACCACCTCCCGTGCAACGCAGGTTAGCGGCCTGATAATCAGCACTGCACTCGTCGCAACGGCCAGTAATACGACGGATCGTCGGGGCTGGACAGCCAAGTTAGCGTCGGTCCGCGCCCGTCAGCTGGAACTCGTAACGGTCCGCCTCGCGGGCGACGGCCCGGACGACGGTTTGGAAGGCGTCCGCGGTGAGTCCGTCCTTCGGCGTCCACCCGTGGGCGACCATCCGGCCGTCCGCGTCGACCCGGAAGCCCACCAGCCGGCTGTGGCGGTTCTTCTCCCACGCCTCCCGATACAGGCAGACCCACTGCCCCACGACGTCAGCTCCGGCGACCACTGCGGTGAGAAGATACCCATCCGCGCCGTCGTGTACGTGTACCGAATGTGACCGGCCATTGGCGAAGGAGACTCTCACCTGCCTTCCCTTTGGCCGCATGTCGTCGGCCTCGCAGAGCCGACGCCAGTCATCGCGTATGCCGAACATCCCGCTCCAACTCCGCCCTGAACTCCTTGAGCAGTCGATCGCGTTCGGGTAAATGCTCCCGTTCGAGCCCATCAGCGAGCGTCGTGACCCGCCGGATCAGCGCCGCGACCCGAGGCGGGTCATACGCCGGCGCGGTGAGCAGGACATCTTCCTCCACGGTGACGTCGTAGCTGCCGCCGCGAGCCTC
This sequence comes from Micromonospora sp. NPDC004551, assembly GCF_040609975.1. NCBI lineage: Bacteria > Bacillati > Actinomycetota > Actinomycetes > Micromonosporales > Micromonosporaceae > Micromonospora > Micromonospora sp. NPDC004551. Next base: position 98,159 of record NZ_JBEXLM010000013.1, read on the forward strand.
GACGGTGCCGAGCCGCGCCGAGATGCCGGCCGACCACCTGGCCAGGTCATCCCACTGGTCCGCGGTGCTGATCCGCCCGATCGGGCTCACGCATCGGACAACGAGGTGCGTGCCTTCCCGTTCGAGTTGCAGACTGAACGGCTGCTGCCGCCCGCCGGCGAAGACGACCGTGCCGAGGAGCGCGCCGTCGCCGGGCTGGTTCCGCTCCCACTCGACCGCGAGGCCGGGAAGGACAACGCATGCCAGCGCTTTGAAGCGTTCGAACTGCTTGATGGCGAGCGTCTCGTTCACCGCAAGCGGCCGGTCCTGCCCGTCGAGATGCTCGCGGCGTACAGGGAAGGAGGTCCGGAGTGGCTCGGCAGGCGGCGGTGGGACACCGTCGTCGACCAGTGCCTCCCGGCTGACGTCGAGGTGGCCTTCCCCGGCCGTCGGCAGGGTCAAGCCTTCGTGCATTAGCCGGAGGAAGTCGTTGATCCTGCGCAGCACGCGGCGGACCTGCAGCCGTTCCACGGTGTCGGTGAGATAAGGGTAGTACACCTGGAGCAGATCGTCGCCGCCGGCACCGTTCAGGACCGTCAACCGGCGCTCGCTCTCAGACCGTACGCGGTCGATCCGGCCGATCCGCTGCTCGATCGCGGACGGTGTCCAGGCCAGACCGTAGTGGTAGACGCGGGAGCAGAAGGTGTGGAGATCCTCCCCCTCTTGGAGGAGGTCGGTGCAGATCAGCACGAGCGGATAACCGGGGAGACGGAACTGGTGCACGTGGCGCCTGTTGACCCGGCCGGACATCCCGGCGATGGGCTCCTGCGCGGTGAAGAGCCGGCTGACAAGAGCGCGTGCTTCTCGCAGATCGACCTGCCTCGCGTCGGGCAGGTTCGTGTCGAGGACGAGTTCGTAGTGCTCGGCCAGGGCGGCAAGCTCATCTAACCCTGCCCACTGTCGGGTGCCGGGTGAGGCCGCTGCCTGGCGGTCGAGTTCATCGAGGTAGGCGGTGATCGCCACGTCGGGCCGGTCGATCGCGGCGGAAGGCTCCAGCGTTGGCAGGTGGTCGGTGACCACGGCGTACAGGTCGAGGAAGGCGTGTCCGAGGCGGGCAGCGGCAGAGAGGAGCTGTGCACGGAGGTACTGCTCGCGAAACGACTCGCCCGGGTCGGCCCCGGTGGGCTCCGGCCAGATCAGGCTGCGCAGCCGCTCGCGCCGGCGGAGCTCGGTGAAGAACGTCCTGGTCTCCAGCAAATCCGGGTCCGCCTCCGCCGAGACGGCGCTGCGCTTCTCCGGACGGTACAACTCACGCCAGATCACCTCGGCACGTTCCCGGTGTGGTCCCTCTTGGTGAGCGAGCAGTTCGAGCGCGGCGGCCTGCACAGCGTCGAACCGCGCCGCGCGGGTCGCCTGCTTTACCTCGGTGAGGTAGTGGCGGGAGTGCTCACGGATGAGCCGGTCGACCTTGTCCCGCTCCTGGCCGAGCACGCCTGCCAGCAGTTCCCCGACCTGTCCCGGGCCGGCGCCGAGGAGGGTCATGACGTGGTTGTCGTCGAAGAAGGTGCCGAGCGCGCCGCCCTGGTTGCGGAACCGTCCCTGCACGGTAGCCCCGCTGACGATGCCGCTGGGTCCGGCACCCCGAAAGAACCATGCGAAGAACGTGTCCTGCCCGCCGGCGTCATCGTCCTCCCGAACCTGTTCCACCGCCATGGGGGCGGCCGCGTCACGCATCGGTCGCTGCCGGCGGAAATCGTCGACGGCGTGCTCGAACGCCGGCCGATGCCGCTCCTTCAACCGGTTGCGTAGTCGGTCGACGAGCCAGTCGCTGTACTCGTCGTCGAGCTTGCGCTTGAGTTCGGTGACGGACGCGACCCGGCGGACGAAGACCAGCCCCTTGCGGCCGTCGCGCCAGGACGTGGCGAGGGTACGGACGAGGGCGTCCATCTTCGGGTGCGGCAGCTCGCGGCCGAAGCGCCGGAAATGGTCGCGGGCCAGGTCGTTGAGCATCGGCACGTCGATGCCTTGCCGCTCGACCGCATCGGTGGCCTGCCCGGCGTCGTCGAAGTTACCCTCGACGGCTTCGTCCGGAATGTCGTCGGGGTCCTCGGTCCCGGTCGGTTTCTTCGCGGCGCTGGTTTCGAGGAACGACTCGAACGACGCCAGCATGCCAACCTGGAACCGAGTGCCGAACCGCTCGTCGTCGAGCAGTTCGCTCACCTTCTTCTGGACCAGCGCGACGGTCAGGCGCTGGCGGTCGTCCGAGATCCGGATCGGCTCATCGTGCGTCGCGACGCCCCCGCCGCGCCACTCCCGCCGGTAGAGGTTCTTGGTCAACTGCTGCCCGGAAACCTCCAGCGACGTCACCCGGCGGATCAGGAACTCCCCTGCCGCCTCCCGCCGCTGCTGCTCGCTGGCGTCCGGGTCCCGCAGCGGCCGGAAGGGCTCCGCCAGCCCGAAGACATCGAGCTGATTCCACAGCTGCCGGTAGTCGTCGTCCACCGGCGTCGCGGACAGCAGCAGCACCTTGCCGGCTCGCCGGCCGTACTTCCCGCGCAGTCTCGGGTCGACGTCCGCGCGGTCGCGGCCGAGCACGGTGGCGAGCACGCGGTTTCGGGAGGACGACTGCGGTCCCCAGCCGTGCTTGAGGTTGTGCGCCTCGTCGACGACCACGAGGTCGAAGTGGGGCAACGCGGCGTTGATCGCCTGAGCAAAACGGTCCTTGATGACGTCCGCGTTGGCCCGCAGGTCGACCAGGTCGTCGGGAAGCCACGGCACCTGCTCGCGCAGCCGGTCACGCAGGTTGCGGCGCTGCTGGGCGTCGCGGCGCATGGGCAGGCTGAAGCTCGGGAGCCGGACGAAGAAGTCGCGGTCGGGGCCGACCGCAGTCTCCTCCAACAGTTGGATCAGACTCCGGCAGTGCACGAGCGGTCGGGCCGGCAGACCACCCGGCATCCGCACCCGCAGGTCGTCCACGCGCACGTTGTTCTTGGTGAAGACGCCCTGCTCCCGCTCCCACTTCTGCTGGATGTTCTCCCGCGGCGCGATAACGAGCACCCGCAGGTCCGGGGCGAAGTGGCGCAGCAGCGCGACGACGCCGAGCGCCACGTACGTCTTGCCCATGCCGACCTCGTCGGCCAGGTAGGCGACACGATGGCGCTGCAGGATGTTGTGCAGGGCGACCGCCCCGTGGAGCTGATCCCTGGCCCGCTGCGGATTGCGGATCACCCGGTCGAAGTCCAGCAGCTGCGCCGCGGTGTCGGTTGTGATCATCATGCCGTCACCGCCGCCGTCTCGCCGAGGAACCGGGGCTCGTACCAGTCGAGGAACTCCGCCATCTCGGCGTCGTTACGCGCGATGAGCTGCTCCCGCAGGGCGGCCCGCACGGTGAGCGCCTTCTCCAGGCGGGAGACCCCGGCCGGATCCGACGCCCAGAATGCGGGGAAGTCGCGGCGTACGTGGTCGGCGAGCTGCTGCGCGCAGAGCACCATGAGGTACCGATCCAGCGGATCCCCCGCCGTCTCGTTCGCCATCTGCTCGACGAGGACGGGTAGGGAATCGTACTTGGCGCCGAACATCCGGAACCGAGCCTCCTCGATCAGATCCTCGTCGAGGGCATCGCGCACGGCGCGACCCAGCGACGCGAACCCGTGGAACACTCCGGCGAACCGATCGAAGATGGTGTCTGGAGGGCGCTCCAACGGCAGACCCTCGCTGGGTCCGCGCAGCGCCTCCCCGTGCTCGGCGATGCAGGCGTTTCGCTGCTCTGCGGTGAGCATCGACCAGTAGCGGAGGATGTCGGCCGGAGTCAGGTCGAGCAGGATCGACGGGCGATGTGCCATGCCGGTCTCGTGGACGAGGACGATCCCGCGATGGTCACCGGCGACCGCGGTGAGGAAGCTGGTCTCGCGGAGCCGCTCGCGCAGGATCGCCGCGTCGTCGACGGTCAGCGCCGTCCAAAAAGCTCGTTCCAGGTGACCGACCTCGAAGAGGTGTACGCCGCGGTCGTACATTTGGATGTGCGGGCTGTGGCTCGTGCCGTCCCACAGCACCTCCGCCTGTCCGGATGCCCAGTCGTATCGCGCCAGCAGTGGCACGTAGCCCTGGTCGACGCCTTCGTCCTCGCCGCCCGGTTGCGCGAAAGGCGGTGGTTCCTCGATCGCCTCCAGCCAAAACTGCGGGCGCCGGTCGACGGCCGCCTCTGACAGCACCCCGCTCTCGACGTTGCCGCTGCCCGAGTGCGCCGGGCCGGTGAGGTTGAACGACCCGACGAGGGTGATCTCCCAGTCCTTAGTGAAGAACCGGTACACCTTCGCGTGCACAGACCGGTAACCCGCTCCCGCCGCCTGCTTGCCGCCGCGCGCGAGGACCGCCTTGGGCAGCCGTCCCCATTCGCCGCCTCGCTCGCGCACCCAGTCGTAGAGCTCCGGACGGCACCGCGCGAGACCGCCCTCCTCGGGCAGCAGCACTCGCCACTTCCCTGGTTGGAAACGGTCGATCAAGGTCTCGAGCGGCACTGACGCATCGGCATCGTCGAGGTACGGGGAGAGCACCTCCAGATCGGCGTGACGTAACCACTCGCCAGCGACGGCGTCGAGCTGGTCGACCAGCGACTCCGCATCACGTTGCCCGTTGAAGAGGAAGTGCGGGTGCATCCTGCCGCTTGCCGTGCGGTGCGTGATCGGTTGCACGGTACGAAGCACACCGCGAATGTCATCCAGAGCTACGTGGGTACCGAAGTTCTTCGCCATGGTCCGCAGGTGCCGGAGGAACCGCTGAATCTCCGGTGCGGTCCGCGACCGGCCGAACTCGGCAATTTCCTCCAGGTGGGCACACTCGACGTTCTCCCACCAGCCCGACTGGGTCAGGTTCGCCGACCCGGTGAGCACCACCAGTGACCGCTCCAGCGTCGACGGGTCCCGAACGAGGATGAAGGCGTTCTTCGGATGAAAGTAGCCGGTGCGGGGCCGGACCGGGATTCGTCGTACATCCAGGCAAGCCGTTCCGTCACCCGTCACGATCGCGCCGGGGTCGTAATAGACGGCGACGCGACCGGAGAGCGGGCGCAGCGCCTCCTCGAGCTGGACCCGCCGGATCTGCGGGTCCTGGTGCAGTTGAAGGTCGAAGAGAGCCGGGAGGATCTCGCGCTCGAAAAAGCCGGGATCGAAGCGGAACGTGCAGAACACCGCAGCCAGCACCTCACGGCCGTTGATCTTCTCGCGCAACGCCTCGGTGAGTACCGCCCGCGGAATGCCCTCGCTCACGCGTCGCCCTTCCTGATCGCCGTCAGCATGGACACGAGTGACGGAATGAAGTACGGGTGCCACCACAGCTCCGGAATCTCGTCCCCGGCGGGCATGCCGGCCGGCTCGTCGCGGAACCGCACCCGCAACTCGTCCTGCTCGGTCACCTCCAGCCAGGCGAGCGCCCCACCGCGCTCCCGCATCACCGTGGCGTTGCGCTCCGCCAACACCCTGATGAGCTCCGGATAGTCGCCGCCGGTGAGCGCCTCGGCGATGCGTGGCCAGTCGTGGCCGGGCAACGCGGACACCGCGAGCGGGTCGATCGAGTCGAGGCGGTCACCCCAGGACGACCGAATGTCGGCCACGACCTTGTCGACGTGGGCGCCGTTCCGGCCGAGCAGGTAGCTGAAAAGTAGGGTCGCCGGCGCGAGCACGGATTCGCAGGCGACGACCCGGCGCACCAGGTCGGCGATGTCGCTCCAACCGCGCGACTCGGCATCGTCGGCGATCGCCATCAGGTACGGCCGCGAGGGCCAGACCGACTCGGATGGTCTGGCCTCGAGGAGAGCGGCGAACCTGGGCTGCCGGCCCTCGGTCGGGTCGCCCGGCCCGCCCTCGACCAGGTGGTACCGGTAGAAGGCGACCTCCTGGTGCGACCTCACCGGGCTGAAGATGCTCGCCACCGACTCACGCTTCTCGGTCGCGCCGAGGTCGAACACCACCCGGTCCCGCCGCAGCTCTCGGACGAGGTGGCGGGCATCCGCACCCCACCCGGATTCGAGTCGCGGGAGGTAGACGGCATCCACGAAGGCGGCTGCCTCTGGGGTGAGCCGCGCGGGGCTTCCCGTCGCGACGAGCCCGGAGGCCCTTGCCGGGGCGGTGTAGTTACCGAGCAGCCCGTCCGTTCGCTGATTGCTGAGAATCTGGTACTCCGGCTGCGCCGACAGGTGCACCCTGCCGCCGTTGCCGCCCGCCTTCGCCGCCCGCGCCGCGATCCGCTGCAGCCCGAAGAAGCCCCGATGACCGTGCACGGCGTGCCGCACGTACGCCGCCATCTGCTCCCACACCAGGAAGGCGTTCGTCGGGTTGTCCAACTCGTCGGCACTGGCGAGCTCAGCCAGTCGGAGCCCGACGAGCAACGTGGTGAAACCCGCTAGCGAGTCCGTGACGGTGGTGAGATTGCCGATGAGCGGCCGCCCCGTCGCTGACCAGACAGCCTGCGCACCGAGCCCGTCCCGCGACCCCTTCACGCGAGCACGAGGATCCAGGTCGGTCAGGAAGAGCGTCACGGGCGCAATCATCATCAACTGGAATTCGGCTGCCAATCCTCCGTACCGACACATATCTCGGGCGGTCCGCCTGGGGCGGCGGCATGCACGGCTTGACTGCCGTCGGTGAAGCGACCGGTCGCGAGCTGGCGCAGCGGACGATATGGACGTTCGCTCAAGCCCAGTAGGTTGGGCGGATGCTGACAGCGGGGATCGATCTTGCGGCGGAGGACACCAACACCGCGGTGGCCTGGATCCGGTGGACGGCGACCGGAGCGGTGCTAGAGGAGCTGGTAATCGGCGCCGGCGATGATGAGCTTCTGCGGGCCGCATCGGCCGCCGACAAGGCCGGGATCGACTGTCCGCTGGGCTGGCCGGAGCCGTTTGTGGAATTCGTCATCGCGCACCACCGTGGCGAGCTGACCGCCCCGACCGACCTGATCGGGCGCGACTGGCGCAGGAGGCTGGCCTGGCGACGCACCGACGTGGTGACCCACGAGCTGACCGGCCGCCTCTCGCTCAGCGTGGCCGCGGATCGGATCGCACACACGGCCATGCGGTGTGCGGCCCTGCTGGCGCGGCTCGCCGAAGGCGGGCAACCCGTGGACCGCAGCGGCGGCGGAACAGTCGTCGAGGTCTACCCCGCGGCGTCGCTGAGGCAGTGGGGGCTGCCCCATCGGGGATACAAGGGGCGGCAGAACAGCGGCACCCTGAACGGCTTGGTGGATCAACTGACCACCACTGCGCCGTGGTTGCAACTCGGGGGCTTCGAGCCGGTGTGCCGGGGCAGCGATCATGCCGTTGACGCTGTCGTAGCTGCCCTGACCGCTCGTGCGGCCGCCATCGGTCAGGCCACCCGGCCGGCCGAGGCCGACCTGGCCGCCGCCACCACCGAGGGTTGGATCGCCCTACCAACCACAACATTGGCCAGCCTCACCAGCTCAAGCGCGGCGGGCTGGCGGCATGTCTGAACGAACAGCTTTCGGGCGAGCTCCGGCTGGCTGCCTCGCCGGAGTCGCCCTAACGCACCGCGTCCCCGGCTCGGTGAGCACTGACCGCGGCGGACGCCGGACACCTTGTATGGCGCGAGCCTCACCGCTGAGCAAGGCATGATCACTGCTCGGGCTCGCGCCGAGCGAAGCCGCGAGCCAGCACGATACGGCGCAGCTGCCGTACCCCACGCTCAAAGTCCTCCAGATCGTCCGGGTCGATGTCGCCCGGCAGTGCGGCGAAGGCAGCAGCAGCCTCGTCGAGAGCATCCAGGACGGCGAACTCGTCAGACTCCTCGGAGACGTCCTCGGCAGCCCTTCGCTGCGAGCCGTCGTCGGCGAACATCAGGTATTCCACCTCGTCCGGCCTGAGGTCGAGGTCCTGGGCCCACTTGGTCACCAGACACAGGTACCGGCGGTAGTCCTCGACGTTCCAGTCCAGACTGACGTGGCAGGCGGCGTACTGCCAGAGCCACCGCTGTACCCGCCGATCGAGCACCAGCGCTGGCGATGCCGCCGCATCGCTGCAGAAGAAGAGGTACTTGGAGGCGAAGGAGACTCCGAGGTAGCGAAGGCGGTGCCGCTTCAGCCACTCGAACGCCTCCGCCCCGCCATCGCGGCGCGTTTTCGACGCCACCTCGCGGAGAATCCGCGGCGCCTCGTCGTTCTCCCGCAGCACCCGGGCGGTTCGGAACGCGCCGTACCCGACCCGCCCGTACCCCCACACCATCGCTGTCACGAACGCCCGGACGGCCTCATTCTCGCCTTCATCAGCCCGGCGGCCTCGTTCTGTCACATGATCGCGGCCGAGTCGGTCCGGCAGCTCCGCGAGAAGGTCCTGGTGCTCCGTCAAGCTGGCGAGCCACGTCCTCCGGTTCCACCCGATCTCGCCCTGAGGTCGGCGCCCCTCGGCGTCCCATCGATGCAGGAGTTCCCGCAATCGGTTCGGAACGGAGAAGCAGTCGTTCGACATGACGATCATGCTCTCACCAACCAGGGTCCAGACGTACAAGCAGACGGGCGAGGGGTAATCACCGATCGGTCAGGGCTTCGAAGACCATGCCGGTATCCGCAACAGACAGTCGGCTACTTGATCGACCGACGCCTTCATAGGCCCTTGTCTGACTGCAACACTGTGACCTCTGGGAGCCGCGACGCAGAGAGGTAGCAGATGGCACCAACCATCCGGGTAGACGACGAGGTGTACGCCCTACTGCAGTCCAAGGCCGAAGCGTTCGTCGACACCCCCAACACAGTGCTGCGGCGACTCTTGAACCTGACCGGAAGCGTCGCTGGCCCCGCAGAAAGCCCGGCAAGGAGACCGCACGTGAAGCCGGCGTCGTCGACCAAACTCGCTCGGCTGCTTGCCGACGGCATCCTCCAGGTAGATGAGCCCCTCGTGTGGAATCGACGGAATCAGGGGAAGCAATACGGGGCCTGGCTCACGAACGACGGTCGGCTTCGCCTGCAGGACGGTTCCCTGCACGAGACTCCTTCGAGCGCCGCCCGTCATGTCGCTGGCTATGAGGTCAACGGTTGGACGGCTTGGCAACGGCAGAGCGACGGGAAATCTCTCAGCGACATCTGGGCGGAGCAGGCATCAACGACCGGCACCCCCTCCACCGAGGCGTCATTGGAGGTGCCGCCTCAGCGTTCCGTAGGGCAAAAGCGCGGCCAGACGCCGCAGAAGGCCTTTCGGGCGTACATACTCGCGATTCTCCAGGAGGCCGGCGGCCGGCAGGAAGCCGACAAATTGCTCGCGGAGCTCGAACGCCGCATGGAGCACGTCTTCCTCGAGGGCGACTACCGGGTTCTCGATGGGGGCGAAGTGCGGTGGCGAAACGCCGCTCGTTGGGAGCGCAAGGACATGGTCGATGAAGGACTGATCAAGCCAACCGAGCATCGTGGCGTATGGGAGCTGACTCGAAAAGGAATGAATACATCGATGTGATATGTCGATGGGACGCGCTGGCAGCCGTTGCCCAGGCTGCCGGTCGACAGCCCAGCCGGTTGCGCTATCACCCCTCCGGCTGCAGCGCGGCGACCCGGGCCAGCACCGGCCGGAACGCAGCATCCTGGTCCGGGCCGATCTCGACGCCTTCGAGCCACACCCACTCGCCGTCGTACCACTCGCTGAGTTCCGGCCGGACCCGGACGATCCGGAGCAGGAGCGGACCGTCCGCGTACCGATAGTCGGACTCGGCGAGCTGGACCACATCCCCGGGGGCAACGGACACGCACGGAACGACCGGCACCCAGGTTGCCCCCGCTGGCGCCGCCTCTGCGTGGCCATGCGGGCGCGTTGGCGGCTGCGGCCCGACCCCGGCGGCCAACGCCGCCCGCCGGGACCGGAAGATCACCCGGTTACGGATCTGCGCGGGCGACAGGTCGAAGACGTTCATCGCCAGTACGTCCGCAAACAGCGCACGATGATCGAGTCGGCCCAGGTCGCCCGGGGGCAGTTGCCGTCGGCGCGGCAGTCTGGGCATTTCCTGGTACGGGGATCCTCTGTGGGGCTCCGCCAGTGCACCTCGACCACCCGGTTTGCCCTGGCGAGCTGAGCAGCCGTCACGAAGAGGTCGTCATCCGCAGCCGGGCGGGCGGACCGGGCCGGCTCACCGCCGGCCGGCGCCTTGTCGGCCGGAGTCGGGAACCTCCCCGGGCTCCACTCGCCTCGCCGGTCCGGCTCGTAGCGGCCCGCACGCTGGTCGCGCGGCGAGGACACCGCCGGCCGCTCCTTGGACCGCTCGTAGACGAGCGCGCCGTCGCACCGCGACGTCATCCGCAGCTCCGGCACGACGTGCTCGACCGCCAAGCCGCCGAAACCGCGCCCGCACGTCCCCATCCGGCAGCGCATGCCCGGTCAGATCAAGCACGACCTTCCGAGGCCGCAAGAACCACTTCCACCGCCTGCCCATGTTTCGCCACGCCTCCCCTACTGACCGCCGATCCTACCGCCGTGGTGAACAGATGCACAGCATACACGCACATGTGCGCATGAAGAGTGCGTGTGCGCAGAGAGCAAGTGTTCAGTTCGTCTGCTCTTACCGTGAGCCCGTGGGAGAGCTTCGGCTGGTGGCGAGCCAGGAAATTCAGGAAATGCTCGGTGTCTCACGCACACGCGCCTACCAGATCACCAACTCGAAGACCTTCCCTGATCCGGTGGCCGTCCTGTCCGTCGGGCGCATCTGGCGCGCCGACGACGTGGAGCGGTGGATCAAAGCCCACCGGCGGGATCTCCAAGACTCGGAAGAGTAGGCAAACTCAACCGCACCGGCACACTCGGGCACACCACCGACCGGTGGGGCGGCGCCAGGCCCGGCTATGCGTTCCTGCACACCGCCTTGGAACACCACTCCCGCCTGGCCTGCACCGAAATCCTCACCGGCGAAACCCGCGAGACCGCCACCAGCTTCCGGGCTGCGGACCTGCTCGCGTTGCCCAACGACGACGAGGTTGCCGACCTGATTACGATGCGGGATCTCGCGGTCGAGCGGCTGCTACCGGCGCTGCCATCCGGGCCGGTCAGCAGAGGGTCGACGTTTGAGGGGAGCAGCGACCTCAACGCCGATGCCGACCTGATCATCGGTGGGGTGCTGGTGGACTTCAAGTCCGGTCAGGGCGGCCGGCCCCGGCAGGACGGTAGCCGCGCCGCCACCCTGACCCGGGCCGACTTGGACCAACTTGTTGGGGTACGTACTTCTGGGCTACTCGGACTCATTCACGCTCCACACCGTGGCGATATACGCGGCGCGCTTCGGGCACTACACGGCTTGGCCGCTCACCGACCTCTGCACCCGGCTGGCAGGCCGTCCAACAGATCTCGCCGTGTCGCGGAACGAGTTCGCTCACCTCGTGCGCGCCGAACTACCGGCGTTTCGCACGGAATCACTCGCGGCGCGACTCCGGCGGCGCGCGCCCGCTACGTAGGTCCCTGGCGGTTGGAGCGACCCGGCCGAGCCGGCGTCTGCTCACAGGACCTTCGTATACCAAGTACCCGAATGCATGAGCCACGCCGATCCCGGCGTCGTCGGGTAACACTTAACTGCAGATCGCCCCTACGGCTCGAGGCTCATCGGCTGACCGCCTGAATGGCACGCTCGGGCGCGCCGTCGGCACTCGTCAGCGAGGTCGCTGTCTCGCCCTTCAACCTCACGTGCCAGTACCTCGAAGTCGTGCTGGGCATCGCGAGAGTTCCCGGCGAGCATGCGGATTGTGGCGAGTTCGAACCGCAGGCGCACCCTCGTGACGTCGTCGAGATTCGGTGACTGATGCGCTGCCAAGGCTGCTTCCAGCACGTCGGCAGCCTGCACGAAGCGCTCCTCCTCAGCCAGTTCCAGGGCTCGTGCGTGCAGTTCTCCCGGTGTCTCTGCTGTTTGCTGGGCCAGAGCCACCGCGGGCTGTTCCCTCACTGTTGTCGCCGCGCTGTCCCGGGTGCCCCTTCCGTCGCTGAATGGGGCGAGCAGTTGTCCGACCTCGGCAGCCGAGGCGGGTCGTTCGGCGGGATCCTTCGCGAGCAGGCAGAACAGCAGGTGGGCCAGGTCGTCGGGCACGTCACGCCGGTATTCCGTGACGATTGGAATCGGTCCGCGCCTGTGCTGATGCAGCATGTCAAGGGCCGTCTTGGCCTCGTACGGCGGACGGCCGGTGAGCATCTCGAACAGGATGCAGCCGAGGGCATAGAGGTCGGTGCCGGGGCCTACCGTGCCGCCCTCCGCTTGTTCTGGCGCGATATAGGCGGGCGTGCCGAGCGTGTGGCCGGTTGCGGTGAGCCGCGAGGCCTCCGCGGGGTCGACCAGGGCGGCGACGCCGAAGTCGAGGACCTTCACCGTGCCGGTCGGCGTGATCATGAGGTTCTGCGGCTTGAGGTCGCGGTGCACCAGTGAGGCAGCGTGTGCGGCGGCCAGAACGTCGCACACTTGGGCGGCGATTGAGGCCGACTGAGCGATGGGAAGTTCTTCCTCCTCGGCGATCAGGTCAGCGAGCACCATCCCGGGTACGAGCTGCATGACGAGGTAGAGGTCGTGGCCGTGCTGACCGAGGTCATGAACAGCCGGTACGCCGGGGTGGTCGAGCCGGGCGGTGACCCTGGCTTCCCTTCGGAAGCGTTTGACGGCGGCCTCGCGCCCGTCCTCGGGCACGTCCATCTGGCGGAGGAACTTGACCGCTACCGGCCGGTCGAGCCGCTCGTCGTAGCCCGCCCAGACCTGCCCCATTCCACCACGGCCGACCGGATACGTCAGCTCGTACCGGTCGCCGATACGGTCCCGCGCCTGCACCTGCAGTCTCCCCTGGTCGCACGCCGTCCCTGCCTGGGCGGCACTTACGTTAGCTGTCGCTGTACGAGGCGGGCGGTCAGGAACGGGCTGGGCGTGCCGTGCCAGAACACCGCGAGCTCGTCACGGGGCCGAGTGGCGGCCACGAACAGCAGGGACCGGTCCCGTTGGCGCTCGCGCTGGTAGCGCTTGGGATCGGTGTCCCGGTAGCGGCTGATCATTTGCCGGGGTACGAGGCCATCGCTGACGGCTGCGATGATCATGCGCTGGTACTCGAGGCCCTTGAATCGGTGCATGGTGCCGACGTGGATGCCGTCGGGCTGCTTCGGACCGTCGGGCCCGATCTCCACGGCGGGTAATCCGTCGGCTTCGAGTCGGCTGATCACGTCGGCCGCGAGTTCTCTGGTTGGGACGCAGATGGCCACCGAGCCGTCGGTCGGGTTGCCCCATCCCCGCAGTTGCTCGGAAATGAGGTCCCGCTCCTGCGCCCAGGTAGCCGCGCCCCGGAACACCGGTCGGCCGCCCCGCAACAGCGAACGGTAGCCGGCCAGGTCCTCCTCGCCACCGTCCAAGTCGTCATACACCTCTCCGGTCATGATCTGCAGAGCGTCGGCAAGGATCTGCCGGGTGGTCCGGTAGCTCAGGGTAAGGCGGGACGAGCGGCCGCGGATGTTGATGCCGAGGCTGCTCAGGGTCACGTGGTTGTCGTAGATGCGCTGGTGGGTGTCACCGGTGAGGAACATGTCGTCCGCCCCCGGGGCCACCATGGCGCGCAACATCTTCCAGTGGGCGGCACTGAGGTCCTGCGCCTCGTCGACCACAATGTGCCGGTAGCGCGGGCGGTAGAAACCGCCGGACGACTCGCTGGAAGCCGCTGCGCGATCCATCTCCAGGCGCGCTGCCCGCTGGGCCACCTGGCGCCAGGTCCAGACACCGCGACTCTCGAGCCACGTCGTGAACCGCTCGGTCAACTGCCAGATCTGGTCCCGCTCGACCCGGGTCAGGCTCCGGCCACGGTTGGGGCGGCGTGCCTTGAAGTACTCGGTCCGGGAGTTGAGCACCTGACCGAGGATCACCTGGGTCCACTCGGCGGTGAGGAACTCCGCGTCCCAGCCGGACTCGCCGGTCTCGAGGAGGAACTCGCTCCACAGCTCGGAGACCCGGTTGTCGTCGACGACCCGCCGGCTGCCACCCGCCTTCGCCTCGCTCACCACCCGGCTGGCCAGGCGGTCGATGTTGACGATGTCGACGCGCGCGACCAACTCCTGACCACCGAGTGCCAGCAGTCGGGTCCGCAGGTCGGCGGCGAGGTTGCGGTTGAAGGTGGTGAGCAGGATGGGCTTGTCCGTGCCGGGCGGCAGCTGCCGGGCAAGATGGGCGACCCGGTGCAGCGCGACGATGGTCTTGCCGGTGCCGGGACCGCCGCCGACCCGGGTGGGGCCGTTGTACCTCTTCTCGACGAGCTTGCGCTGGGTGGGGTGCAGGAAGATCTGCCACCGCTCGAAGGCCTCGCCGATGATCGCCTGCAGCGCCTCGTCGTCGGAGGTGACCTGTGTGGCCGGCCGTTGCACGGCCGCTTCGAAGTCCTCCGGGTCGACCGGCTCGTCGGCGCGTACCGGGTCGGTGACCTGCTGGAGCACCTGGTCGTAGGGGGTGCCGTCGAAGAGCGCGAACAGGACGTCGGTGGTGAGCTGCGGTGCCCGGTCCAGTAGCTCCAGCAGTTCGGCCTCAGTGGTGAGGTCACGGATCTGCGGCAGCAGCGGCTCGGAGACCCCCAGTTCCAGGAGCTGGGCGTCGGTGTACGCGTCGAACAGTGGCTTCTGCGCAGGCTCCGGGTCCGCGGGCGGAGGTACGACCCGACCGACGATGCTATCGCCGACCGGCGCCAGGTCGACGACTTCGATGCCACCCGTGACCCGGTTGATCCGGTACGCGTACCGCGACAGGTCGTCGTACACCTCGCCGCGATGCTTGACCGCGACGAGCAGATAATCCCGGTCCGCGATGTGGAGAAGCAGCGCACGGTAGTCCTTGCTCACCCGCGCGGACATCAGCCGGGAGTCGCCGTTGAGCGCCTTCAGGTTGAGCCCGGGATTCTCCGGGTTGTGCCGGAACTTGTGCATGAACTCGTAGACCGCGCCGATGTCCGCGCGGGTGAGCTTCATGACCTCCTTGTCGGCGCGGTCCAGCATCCGCAGGGTGGCTCCGGTGCTCATCAGCTCTCTCCCCCACTCGTCCCCGTGAGCTGTGCCGCCAGTTCGTCGATCGACCACTCCCGCGCGGTTCGCGCGTGCCAGCCCGCCTCGGCGTACGCCCGGTCGCGATCTTCCGTCTCCGGATCGTCGGGCCGGCCGGTGAGCACGATGGCGATCCGCCGATCCGGCCAGGCGAGCTCGGCGGGCCAAGCCTGATCGCCCAGCTCGTAGCCGACGACCGGTGCGGGCAGGTTCTGCCGCGCGAGCTGCTGGACGAGAAGCTCCAGCGTGGTCTCGTCGCGGTCCATGTACTGCAGTACCTCGTGCCACGGCGACTCGTTGTCGACCGGCTCCGGCTCGGTCGCCACCTGCTGCGGCGCGACGCCGAGCCAGGTGGCGGTTTCCTCGTCCAGCGGCAGCGCCCGCTGGGCCAACACCAGTCCCGTCCCTTCGGTGACCGCCATCGACGCGGGATCAAAGGCGCCTAGGGTGGTGACCGCGAGCTGGCCGGCGTCACCGCCGCCGTTGGCGAGGAACTGGATGACGTTGCCCCAGGCGAGCCAGGCCGCCCAACGCTCCTTGTGCCCCTCGCCGGCAACCGCCGCCGGCAGATCGTCGACAACGGTGAACGCCGACCACGTTGGCAGTGGCTTGCGCCGGCTGTCCACGACCACCGTCACGGGACAATCCGCGTTGTCACGAGCGCGACCCACGATGATGTGGCGTTGCGGCGAGGGCGCGGGTAGCGGCTCGCCGCGCAGCGAGGCGAGCAACCGCTCACCGACTCCAGCAGAGTCGGTGGGGCTGTTGTCGCGGGCCTGCTTGAGCATGCCCGCGAGGGTCGCCTCCGCTCGGCGCTGCCAACGGACAAGATCGGGGTCAGCGAGGAAGCGCATCAGCTGCTCGATCGGGTTGGTCCAGATCGCCTCCTCCAGCTCGTCCGGGTCCGCACCGGGGAGGAACTGCCGATACCGCTCCCGCGCCGTCTGCTTGCAGACCCCGCCGTACGGCGTCCAGCGCCCCTGCCCGTCAGCGCTCCCCCAGGTCTTGACGTCGTCCCAGGTGGCGGCGAAGACCAGGTAGCCGTGAGCACGCAGCCGGGCTCGCTTCTCGGCATCGTCGGCGAGCCGGTTGTACTGCGAAGAGGCGTGGTACTTGAACCCGTCGAGGTAGACCGCTACCTCCGGCGCCGGCGCGTCGAGGCGCTTGAAGTGCACGTCGGGCCGGGTGCCCTTGACCGTATTCTGCAGCTTCATCTGCCAGTGCGTGACGCTCTGGCCCCCATCCCTGACGAACCTCAGGTCCGCGATCCGAGCGCCGTCGTGATCCGTACGCCGGTCGATACGCAGCCCGGAGCCCGGCGTCTCGCCGAGGGCCAGCAACTTGTTCAGGAACTGCAGCTCCAGCTCGCTCTCCACCTGGTGGATCAGCGAGATCTCGTCGGTGCGGGTGCCCTCCTCGACGTCCCAGCTGTCGAGGAGCTTCTCGAGCATGTCCAGCGCCTCACGCCTGCTCATGAAGGCGAAATGCTCGTTGCGCGCGTAGCGCAGCAGGCAGCGGTGGCACACCGGCTTTGCCTCGTGCCGGCAGTCGCAGTCGGCGATGCGCTGCCGGGCCAGCTCGAGGACCGCCCGGAACTCGTCCGGCTTGGCGAGACGGTGCAGGTAGCCCGTGCCCTGCGGCTGGGTGTCGTAGACGACCACGAAGTTGCGGGTGCCCTCGCTGTGCCCGTCGGGCATCGTGGCCGGGACGGCCTGCAGGTGGGCCGGCTCGCCGCCGTACTGGGCCGCGATGCCGAGCCGGATCGCGGCGGCGAAGGACAGCAGCCGCTCCTGCACCATCGCGGTCGCCGCCGGGATGAGGATGCGCAGCGCTTCGGTCTCCAGCTCGTGGGCCAGGATCAGGTCCACGTGGCTGTCCGGGCCGGCCGCCGACCGCCGGTAAGGGCACCACGGCAAGTGGTGCTCCGCGCCCTGGATGACGGTCGCGCCGGAGGCCTGGGCGGCGAGCTGCTGGCTGGCCGCCGGGGTGCCATCCACCGTGGTGCCACCGCATGAGGTGCAGGTGTGGAATCGGTTGATCCGCACCTCCTCGCCGGCGAAGAGTTCGGCGGCGCGGTCGTAGCGCTGGGCGCCGAGGTTGAAGTGGCGGATCATCGCGTGCCGGCTGTAATCGACGCCGAAGGTGTCGCGGGCGTGCCGCCACGACGACTCGACCTTGGCGGGGTCGATGTCGACCGCGACGCTGGTGGCATAGAAGCGGCGGTCTCGGTCATCGCTGTCGTCCCGGATCCGGGCGTCGTCGCGCTTGTCCCGGCTGTAGACCCGCGTCGGTTGGAGTACCTGGAACAGCCGGCCGTGGTCGGCAATGCCCCCGTCCTCGCAGCGCGGGCACGGGCTGGTGTCCTCCTTGGCCAGGTGGGTGCGCACGTACCCGCACTGGGCGCAGACCCGCCACTGCTCGTACGCGGGCCGGTCGGCCGGGCCGATGTCGAGGCCGGAGATCTCGTGCTTGTAGCCGCGCACGTAGTAGCTGTTGCCGGGGGCGATCTCGACGAGGGCCGGGCGGGCGGGGCGGGCGTACTCGCGCAGTTCGCTGTGGAACCGGCGGTCGCCGTCGGTCTGCTCCTCCCAGGTCAGGGTTGCTTCGAGGTCGGTGCGGCTGTCGATGAGCGCGTAGTTCGGCAGCAGCCCAAACTCGACTAGGGTGCCGTGGGCGGCGGCGGCGCTGACCTCCCGCAGCCTGCGACGGACCGCGGCTTCCTCCGCCGTGAGCATCTTGATCTCGCGGGCGTGGTCCGGGTCGCTGGGCACCAGGGTGCCGCGGGCCGTGGCGATCTCCTGGAGCCGGCGCCGCAGGTCGGCCAGCCGTTCCTCCCAGGTCTCGTCGGCCTCCTTCGCCCGGTGCACGATGCCGTCCACCGCGAACTCCCGGAGCTGGTCGGCGGCGGCCCGCAGGACCTTGTCACCGAACAGCGTCAGGAAGTCCTCCACCAGCCGGGCCCCGTCGCGCCGGCCGGCTTCGGCGAGGTTGGTGAGCCAGCCGCTCGGGCCGAAGAGGACGTGCGCCCGTCGCGGCATCGGCAGGACCCCGGGCAGCCGGCCGCGCGCGGCCAGGTCGATCAGGTGGGCCAGGTACTGCCGGCGCAGGATCTCCACGGCGGAGAGGAAACAACCGGGTGGCACGATCTGCCCCACGATCATGTCCCTCGGCTCGGTCAGGTAGTAGCGGTCCCGCTCGCTACGGCCGACCAGAGTGAGGACGAGCGCATTGCCGCTCTTGCGGCCCGCGCGCCCGGCCCGCTGCACGTAGTTTGCCGGACCCTGAGGGAGCGACGCCAGCACGACTGCGGAGAGCGCGCCGATGTCGATGCCCATCTCAAGGGTGGGCGTGCAGGAGAGGACGTTCGGATCGGTATACCGCTGACCCTCGCGGAACTGCTGCTCGACGGTTTCCCGCTGGACGCGGGTGAGCATGCCAGTGTGTTCGCCGGTCACCACGCGGAACACGTCGCTCTCCAGGTAGAGCCGCCGGTAGTAGTCGTCGGGTGCGGTGTCGTCGTGGGCGGGCTGAAGCCGCCCGCGGCAGCGGTACTGCCGGCAGGGCTGGCCGACCCAGTCAGCGACCCGGTCGGGATGCTCGGTCTGCTGCCAGTGGCAGGTGTCGCAGCCCACCCCCGCCAGCACGGCAGCGGTGTCGTCGAGCCGGGTGACGCGCAGGTGGCCCGGCATCAACCCGTACACCTGGTTGCCGTCCTCGGTGTCGCCAGCGGCCACGATCCCGGCGGCGGCCAGGGCCGGCAGCAGCCGGCTGAGGTAACTGCCGGCGTCGCCGAGGTCCAGGCCCAGGCAGCGGAACGTCCAGTCCTGGTACCAGTTGCCGCGGGCGGTGATCGCGTCGAACTCGGAGCGGGCCTTCGGCGCAGCGAGCAGGAACGCGGGCGCCGAGACCCCCCTCGGGAAGGCGGGCAGACCGGCCGGGCGACCGCCCCACACCTGCCACCGGGTGCCGCCCCGCTTCAGGTACGGCGCCAGCCACTCGTGGTAAACCGCGCCGCGGGTCCGCAGCCGCTCCAGCAGGCCGCGAAGGAACGCGAGGTAGCGGGCGTCGTCGGGCGGCTTGCCGCCGAGCTGCCAAGGGCGGGTCAGGTGTACGTCCCGGCAAATCGCGGCGGCCTTCGCGGGATCATTGAGGGCAACCTCGACGCCGACGCTACGGGTGAGCTCCAGCGTGCGCCCCTGACGGGAGCGCAGCCCGACCTCCATGACGGTGGCGAACACCAGCCGCTCGCTGATCAGCGACCAGGTCTCCCGGCTGCCGGTGTGCTCTCCCGCAAGCAGGGCGTCGACACCCGGCTGGTCGTGCAAATCCGGCGGGACGACGGTGGAGAGGATCTCCGGTCGCGCCGCCGCCTCGATCATCTCGGCGAAGAGGTCATCCAGTCCGACCGCCTGCCCCGGGTGCAGCCGGCTGGCGAGCAGGGAGCGCAGGGAGAAGGCGTACGAGCGGTTGGCGACGAAGCCGGCGCGGTGTGCGGCGTCCTGAACGGAGTCGTTGAAGAGCAGTGTCTTCTTCTCGTGCTCGTCCAGCTCGCCGCCGGTGAAGAGCTGGGTGATCGCCACCGATGCGAGGGTGGCCAGGCCGGCGCCGAGGAAGCGGATGCCGTGGTCCATCTGGCAGGACGGGCAGCGATCCTTCTCGGCCGCGTCGATGGCGAGGATGTCGCCGAGCACGACCACCTCGTCCTCACTCGGCTTCCTGTCCCGCTGCTCGTCGAAGGGGCGCACCCGCCGGCCGTACTCCAGGACCAGCAGGCCGGCGGAACGCTGCCGGATCTCATCGTCAGTCGCCACGATCAACGCGCGGACCCGGCGCTTGTCCCGGCCGACGCTTGCCCGGTAGATCTTGTCCGGGTCGATCTCCAGCTCCTGCGGATCCCTCTCCGGCGACAGCGCCATCCAGCCGGCCCGTCCGCAGTGCCGGCAGTAGATGGCCGGCAGGCGCGGGTTGCGGTTGTCGGCGACAACAACGTCGGCATCGGGGGCATACGGGTCGAGCTCTCGGGGCGGTTCGCCGTACCAGCCGAACGCGGGCTGGTGGGAGGTGCCCCGCAGCAGCCGGGAGACGGCCCGTACCCATAGGTGGGTCTCGATGTTGAGCAGCGGACGGCCCGGTGCCTGCGGGTTCTGCGCCATCGAGAGCAGGCCGACGAATCGGGCGAGAGCCTTCGCGGTGACCACCGGCCTGCTCCTCATGGCGCTGCCCCAGCCGGTGGCGTTCTTGCGGGGCAGCACATCGATGATCTCGTCGAGGGTGCACGGCCGCGTCTGAAGCGAGTCGAGCACCGCCTTGGTCAGCGGGTGATGTCTCAGCAGCTCACCGAGGCGTGCCGGATCGTTGAGGCAGGGCTCGCCGACCACCAGCTCGGCGACCTCGGCCATCATCCGCTCGGGGTCCCGGTCGTCGACGGCGGCGAGCTGCTCCGGACTGGGCAGCGGCAGGCTGAAGTCCTGGTGGACCATGAACTCGCCCGGCTCATAACGGTCCTCCCCCACCAACGACCCGGCGTCGAAGAAGACGCCGAAGACCTGCTCGGCGACCTCACGGATCGCCGTCCGGCCGTCCCGGCCACCGCCCTCACCGAGCGTGGCGGAGGTGGCCACCGGACAGATCGGGCCCAACGGGCGGTCCGGCTCGGCGAGGCCGAGCGCGGCGGCGAGCCGCCGTAGCAGCATCGCCACGTCCGTGCCCTGCGCGCCGTCGTAGGTGTGGAACTCGTCCAGCACCACGTACGCCGGCTCGGCCCCCTCCCAGAGCGGAAGGTCGTCAGCGCGCTGGAGCAGCAGGTCCAGCATCTTGTAGTTGGTGATCAGGACGTCCGGCGGGGTCCGGCGCATCTCCGACCGCTTGGTCATCACGTGCTGGTACTCGATGGCCGCGACGTCGCCGATGTAGAGACCGGCGGTGACCCCATTGAGCGCCGGGTCTGCAAGCAGTTCGTTGATGCGCTGCGTCTGGTCCGTCGCGAGGGCGTTCATCGGGTAGAGCAGGATCGCCTTAACGCCGGCCTTGCCCTGCTGCCGCTGCCGGCGGCAGTGGTCGAGCACCGGAATCAGGAACGACTCCGTCTTGCCAGAGCCGGTGCCGGTGGTGATCAGGGTCGGCTCGGCGGCCTTGCCCCTGGTTGACAGCCGGGCGAACGCCTTCGCCTGGTGCAGGTAGGGGGTGAAGCCGGCCGGCGCCCAGTCCAGGCACGCTCGCCAGCCACCCTCCGCAGGGCGGAAGGGAGTGCGGATCCGCAGGTACGGCCCGCGGAAAATGCCCTGCTCCGGGTGGGAGAGGAAGTCCTCCAGGCCCCGGCGTACGCCTTCCTCAGTCAGACCGAAGGTAGTGGCCAGGTACTGGGTCAGGGCGCGGCGCAGGGTGTCGGCGGCAAGGGTCGGCCTCATGACGGCTGCCATCCCGCCTCAATTGCATCCTGGAGGCGCTTGCTGAACACGGCATGCGCCTGCCGATACTCGGTCTCCCGGTCCGCCTTGTAGAACGGCGCCACATATCCGTCGGGCACCGGATTTTGATCCGGGCTGTCCAAGTACGAAATCAGCTGCTTGAACGCATCTTTTGGCTGGTTTACGCCCTGGGCATGGAACTCCCGGGCAATCCGGCGGCCATCGGCGTCGAACCACATATCTTTCTCGTAGCCATTAAGGACGGCATAACGAGATCGATAAATCGCAAGGAGTCCGTCCGCGTCGATCCCGATCCAGGCTGACACTAGGGCATCGATTTCAACGAGTGCTGAACGCCGGGATCGCTCGTCACGCAGCGGCGTGGAGACGTGCCACTCACGGGACAAGCCTTCGTTCAAGGGCGCCACACCGCGCCAGCCCGCCGCCCAATGGCCCTCTACATACCACGCCTCGTCGAACACTTCACGCCACAAGTCGCGGTACGCGTTGGTGACGCAGTTCAACCTGAGGGCGCGAAGAAGCAGTGCCGACGCCAGAGGGTGGTTCTTGACGGCGGCAGGCATGGCCTTTACCTCGTTAACATCCAAGTGACCTCGTCCCGAGATCCGGAGAAGGTAGTCCAAGGGCAACGCCGCAAAAAAGCCAGCCTGAAGAGCAGTAGCGGAATTATCCCCCAGAGTCATCGTTCGCACTGCATGAATATGAGCAGGTCCGGGTGGCACGAGTGCAGCGAAAAGGCTTCGCTCGTTGTTCAGGGCGATCATTTCCCGCCAGGCCAGGCGAAAGTACTCAGTGTACGGCCGACCGTTCCATCGATCCTGGGCAGCACAATAGCGGTCGAGACCGGAGGCCCGACGGTAATTCGTCCTCGGAACGGCATCCTCTTGTGCGGTAGTCAGGTCCCAGGTCTCGTAATCATTGTTGTTCCGGCAGGGCACATTGGGGTGCTTGGCAAGAGGGGTTGCTACTCCGAGATGCGGACCCTGAAGTACCACCTCCGACCAGCTACGAGGATCAGACGTAGACCACCGGATCAAGCCCTCACGCTTGCCGTTGGTCTCGTTATATCCGCTACTTACTTGGATCTTCAGACGCTCCAGCCTAAGCTCAAAATCCGCCAGGGAATTGATAGCATCCTGCTCGACGGCACTGACCGGATACAGTAACTTCACTTCCTCGAGGGGCGTCTTGGGGTCGCCTGCAAGCAGGCGCCACTCGGACAATACTTCATCGTCTACGTCGATCAATCGCAAAGCGTGAGGGCGCAAGTCCCATTCTCCATCACGCTTGACCCCAGGAGGGTCTCCTGACCCGTCATGAACCAGGGAGCCAACGAGGGTGGTTGCATCGTAAAGGTACGCAGCCTGGCGAAACGCGATGCGCTTGCGCCCCCCATACACATGGATACCGAATTCCACATGATGGTCAATCTCGCTGAATAGGTACTGCGTCCGCTGGTTGACGAAGTGCGCATGGAATCTAAGACGCCGATAGCAGGCAGCGCGCAACTTGCCCTCTTTCGCACCGGTGAAATGAGAGTCCGGATGGAGAAGCCCGCAGACACCCGAATGCGAGATGTTGCCCCAAGACCTTATTGCGAAGGCGCGATAGAGGTTCGGCCGCGTCCCTACAAGAAGGGGATATGTCGTCGCACCCCCGAGATAGGCGACCGAAGCTGAATTCTCCGCCATCAGGACCAAATATTGGTTGCGCGTGGTCAGTTGACTAAGTAACGAAATTTTGTTTGCACGCCAAAGGTCATCTGAGGAACCAGCGCCGAGTCTGAACCATGGATACCATTCGGCAAGAACACCCGGTTCATCCCAGTCCAGACGCACCCACGGCGGGTTGCCGACCTGGAGGTCGAAGCCGCCTTGGGCGAATGCCTGGGCGAAGGTCAGTTCCCAGTGGAAGAATGCCTGCTGCTCGGCAATCCGCTCAGCGGCAAGTAGCCAGGGGAACCGGTCGGACAGCATCCACGGGGAGTCCACGCCGATCACACCATCGAGCTTTTGCTCGAACTCGCGCATCTCTGCCAGGCTGTCGAACTTCCGGCCGTAGAACCGCTCGCTGTCCTCGTCCACGTCGCTGCGGCCGATGAGGCCCTCGGCGAAGGTGAGCCAGTCGTCGAGGTTGGTCAGCGGCACCTGCTGGCGGAGTTGTTCCGCCACGGTCATACGCCGGGTGCCGGCTGACCTATTCGGCAGCATCATCTGCTGCGGTTGCAGGTTCCCGAAGAAGTCCGCGACCTCGTAGACCACAGGGTCCTCGTACGCTGGCACGTCCTTGACGTGCGAGACTCGGACGGGCTCGGCCGGGTACGCGGGGTCGGAGCCGTCGAGCAGGCCGACCTTGTCGAGCGGCCAGAACCACAGCGCGCACCAGACGTCCATCAGCGTCTTCAGCCGCCAGTACGGCGTGCCGGGCGCGGTCAGGTCGGCGAGGATCTTCTCCCGAGCAACGGCGTCGCGCACCTCGGGCAGGTCGTCGACGCCCCAGACCTTGATGTCGCGGCGGATCTCCCGCTCGGAGATGGCGAGCCGCTCCTGCACCAGGCCCCACAGGAACTCAACCCGCCGAGCGAGCGCCTGCAACCGCTTGACTTGCGAGTTCTTCCCTTTGGCCGACGGGACGCGCTTTATCGCCGTACGCCATGCCTTGAGCTTGGAGGTCTCCTCCGGTGCCAGCTCCCGGGCTTCCTTCTCCCCCGCGACCGCGCCCCAGCCGTCGGCGGGGAGTAGGAAGTGGTGGATGACGCCCTCGTCGATCGGCCCGTCCCGGAACGGCTTCTCGGCCGGTGCGGTGGTGAGCCAGGACTTGTCGGCGAGCTGCTTCGGTTCATACGTCTTGCGCCCGCAGCCGATAAGCGAGTTGCCTCGCTGGAGGTGCAGGCCGAACCAGGGTGCCTGGAGGCCGGCGTGCATGACGTTGAGCCAGAGTGAAACCTCGGCCAGCTCGACGGCAGTGCGGTTGAGGTCGACGCCATAGCTGTTGTGCAGGGCGATGTGCGCCTTCACCCGCTGGAGTTCCAGGTGGTACTGCTCCGGGTCGAGGGTGGTGTCGAGTTCCTTCTGGCGGCGGCGCAGGTATTCGGCGGCGACCTGGTTGATCGCCTCGTTCAGGAACGCACCTGAGCCGAGCGCCGGCTCGCAGATCGTCCAGTCCAGCAGTTCCCGGGCCGGGGTGACCGAGCCGTCCTGGTCGAGGCGGTATTTCAGCGCGAGCTGGACGGTGACCTCGGTCAGCGATTGCGGCGTGTAGTAGGAGGCGCTGGTCTGCCGGTCTCGCCCGGCGAGCCGGTAGACGAACGCGCCGGGGGCGTAGCTGACCCGGCTACGCACGCCCGTGTAGGGGTCCTCCTTGTAGACGAAGACGCCATCCTCGTACTCATCGGCCTTCGAGGCCGGGATCATCCACGAGCCATCCTTCGGGTCGCCGTTCTTGGCGACCTCGTAGAGCTGCTCGGTGGCCACGAACCCGGTGTAGGACATCAGGCCCTCGTAGACGGCGCCGAGCTGGTTGATACCGAGCTGGGCGTACGAGACGAAGCCGCCGCGGTGCTTCTTGGCGCCCTTGGTGAGCATCAGCCGGCGCAGCACCTGGTAGAGAACCTTGTTGCGCAGCCGGGTGTCGATCTTCGGGCCGTCGGGGTCGTCGGGGTCGCTGCCGGGCTCGGCGATGAGCCGTCCGATGAGCTTGGTCTTCTCGGGCAGGAACAGGTCCGAGCGCATAGGCTCGAAACGCAAGCCCTCGCTCTCGCTGGACTTGTCCTCGATTTCCGCGCCGCCGCGGGCCCGGTGGCCCTCGTTGACCATCTGGAAGAGCAGGTCGAGGGACTCGTGCAGGTGGAATCCGCCCTCGGCGGAGGGGGCGAGCCGGCGGGAGACGAGGTCGCCGATGCGGGCGAGGCTGTAGCCCTCGATGTACTCACGGTCGTTGACCGGGAGCACGCCCAGCTCGGGGCGGGCCTCGGCGTAGAGCAGGAACAGGATCCGGTAGAGATAGCGCAGTGCTTCGCGGCCCAACTCCTTGGCCAGCTCGTCAAGGTCCATCACCTGCTGCGGCTGGTAGCCGGCCTGCCGGATGCGGTCGAGGACCTCGTTGGCGATGAGTTCGACGGAGACCTTGAGACCTTCGCGCAGTTCGCTGGAGACGCCGACGGCGTGCTGGCGGGAGCCGGAGACCAGGTCGGCGAGGGGTTCGGTGCCGCCCTCGGCGGGCGGGCGCAGCGAGTCGGCGCCGAAGAGGGCGGCGACGACGTCGTACTCCTTGTCGTCGTTGCGGCCGTAAGCGGTGTCGAGGCTGACGGCGAGGTAGCGGCCCTCGCCCCAGGCAGTGCGGTCGGCCAGCGTGATGACGCCGCCGCTAAGGATGAGCACATACCGGGGTGGGGTCTCGGCGGCGAAGATCCAGGAGGCGAGCTTCGCGCCGGTGTCGATGGTGTCGTTCGCGGCCAGCGTGACCGGGTCGAGCAGGCGGCCGGCGTCGTCCGGGTCCTGGGCAGCCTCGGTGTCGACTGCCCAGCCGCAGTCGAGCGCCACGATGCCGTGCGCGGTCGTCAACTCGGCATGGGCCACCTTGATCTGCTGTTCCTGGCCGGCCCGCTCGACGGTGATGGTCTGGGGCTGCGGCTCGAAACCGAGCGCCCGCAGCAGGTCCTGGTGCAGCTTGCGCAGCCGCTCCGGGTCGAAGAACTCGTCGTCGGCCAGCTCGGTCTTGGCCTCGAAGTAGGGCCGGCGCAGGCTACGCAGGCCGGTGCGAGGGGTCGAGTCGCCGGCCTTCTCCCGCTCGCTCCACTGCTTGAGCAGGCCGCCCTTGAGGGTGGTGGGCAGGATCTCGGCGAGGTAGTGGGCGGAGAGGTATTCGCCGCGGTTGGTCAGCGACTCGAAACTCATGCTGCACTCTCCGGGGACGGTACGAGGACGGCGAGGACCCGCAGCAGCGGGTCGCCGTCGGTTTCCAAGCGGTCGAGCAGGTCGTGCTGCTCCTGGACGGTGGCGTTGACACGCTGGCGGCGCTTTTCACGATGCGACGCCGGCAACTCGTCGAAGAGGCTGGCCTGCTGGAAGTGCGTCAGCTGCTCGCGGTACTTCCGTAGCGGCTCGGCGTTGGCCTCCGCCCACTCGTCCCGCTTCCCCTCTAGGTAAATCCGGGCGGCATCGACGGCCTGCGGCAGGAGCTGCTTCAACGGTTGGAGCGCGACGACCTCGGCGCGGTTGACCATCGACGGTCCGACGTTGGCCTCACGGAGCGCCTCGTCCATGGGCCGGATCTCCGGGGCTGCGGGCAGGCCGGAGACTGCCATCCACTGAACGACGGTCGGCTGGCCGAGGCGGTTGGCGTAGACGCCCTGGATCAGGTAGGTCGGTGCGGTCACGTCGGCGGTGAGGACCGGGGCCTGCTGGCGACCGAGGCGGATGAGGACCTTGTCGACCAGCCAGTCGACCATCGGGTGGACGTCGCTGAGGAAGGAGATCTCCGGCCACATCGGGGTCTTGCTCTCCCGGACCTGGTCGAGCTTGCGCTGGGCCAGCTTACGGTCGAAGGTGACCTTGAGCCGCAGGTCCTCACCCTCGCGATGGGAGCGCAGGTAGGAGCGGGGCAGGTCGGTGAGCCGGTGCACCAGGTCGTCGGGGGCGAGGAAGGTCAGCAGCTCGTCCTCGCGCCGCAGGTCGATGTGGTCCTCGGGCCGGTCCTCATAGATCTCGTACAGGGCAGCGTCGACGAAATCCTGCGTGGAGTCGAAGAGCTTCGGCACCCGGGCCTGGGGGACGTCCGCCGCGACGGGGGCGGTGCCGACGTCGCCGAAGAGGTCGGCCATCACATCGATCTCGGCGTGGGCGGCCTCGTAGGACTCGTCCACCGTCTTGCCGTTGAGCAGGTCGCGGACCAGCCGGTCCTCCTCGGCCTTGGCGTCGAACTGGCCGGTCGCGGCCTCCACGCTGCCGAGGCTGCGGTGGGCGTTCTCCTCCCGCTCGAGCAGCTTCTGGGAGACCGTACGGTCGTCCTTCGCGTCCTCGCGGTCGGAGGTGAGGATGAGCGCGCGGAACTGAGGCTGGTGCTTCTGGCCATAGCGGTCGACGCGGCCGTTGCGCTGCTCGATCCGGATCAGGCTCCACGGGATGTCGTAGTGGATCAGGTGGTGGCACTGCTGGTGCAGGTTGACACCCTCGGAGGCGACGTCGCCAGTGAAGAGCAGCCGCACGTCGCTGCCGGCCAGCTCGAACTCCTGGAGGATCTTCTGTTCGTCCTGGTCGGCGACGCCGCCGTGCAGCACCCGGACGGCGTTCGGCTTGAGGCCAAGCAGGCCGGGGACGATCTCGGCGAGCCATTTGATGGTCGGCACGCGCTCGGAGAAGACCACTGCACGGGTGTCGCTGCCCTTGCCAACGCCGATCTTCTTCAGCTCCTGAACCAGCTGCCGGAGCTTGCTGGAGTCGCGGTCGGTCATCGCGGAGGTCAGCTCCGCGAGCCGGTCCAGCGCCACCCGCTCGGTGCCGGCGGCCTTCTTGCACCGGTTTTTCACCGTCTCGTGCAGCGCCCGGTGGGAGGAAAGGAAGGACTTCAAGAGCGTGTACGGGAAGAGCCGGTGCTGACCGGTGATCGCCTCGTCGCTCCACTTGCCGGCCAGCCACACGTCGGTCAGCTCGTCGAAGATCTGCTCCTCGAGCGGACTGGCCTGGCAGTGCACCGCCTGGGATGGGCCACGGTCGGCCCACCGGTCGCCGATCTGGTCGCGTACCTCCGGGCTGATCTTCGTGCGGCGCAGGTAGAGGTGGGCGATGTCCTTGGCCTCGTACTCCTTCTCGTTGGCGATGGCCGCCGGGTCGAGCAGCGAGATCAGCTGGGCGAAGGACTCCCGGTTGCCGTTGTGCGGGGTGGCGCTGGCCAGCAGCAGCGCGTCGGTCTTCGCGGCGAGCCGGCGGGCCAGCTCGTTGCGCTGGGTGCCCTTGTTGATGAGGTTGTGCGACTCGTCGATGACGACCACGTCCCAGGCGGTCGCGTCGAGGTGATGGCCGAACTGGCCGGCGTCCTTGAGCGTGTCGACGGAGATGATGGCCCGCTTGAAGTAGGTGAACGGGTTTCTCCCGGCGGGGATCTCCTGCTGGATGCGCTGGATGCCGGTCGAGTCGAGCCGCACCAGCGGGATGGCGAACCGGGTCCAGAGCTCCCGCTGGAACTGTTCGAGGACCTGCTGAGGCGAGACAACCAGGATCCGGTCGCCCCGGCCCCGGCGGATCAGCTCGGCGAGAATCAGCCCGATCTCCAGGGTCTTGCCCAGACCGACCACGTCGGCGAGCAGGATTCGTGGCCGCAGGCCGGACAGGGCAAGCTCGACCGGACGCTGCTGGTAGGTCAGCGGGTCGAGCAGGAATCGGTCGGCCAGGGCCAGGCCGCGCTCGGTGCGGGGCAGCGGGGTTCGCCGCAGCACAGCCTCAAGGAAGAGCCGGCTCTGCCGGAACCGGGACGAGGTGTCCGGGACCAGGACCGTTTCCTCGGGGCGCATCGCCTGGATGTCCTCGTCCAACGCGGTGAAGAAGGTCGCCTCGACGTCCTGCACGAACTCGGAGACGCCGACCGCTTTGATCATGGTGCCGTCCGCGGTGCCGGTCTTGACGCTGCGGACCAGCCATTCCTCGTCGCGGACGACGATGCGGGAGCCCGGGGCGAAGGTGGCGTCCTGGGAGGTGGTCATCGGTGGAGCCTTCCTACAGGGTCGAGCGGCGAGCGTACTGGCGGCGCATCTTGTCGACCAGCCAACTGACATCGACAGGCGGATTGGCGGCCCCCACGGGTTCGACCTTCGTGGGCGTCGTCTCCGGCGCCTCCACGGTGCTCTGCTCCTCGACGACGGGCAGATCCTCGGGCTCTTCTTTTGGATCTTCGAGGCCCTGCGGAACAAGCAGCTCCGTGTCTCCGTCGTAGGTGAGCGCGGCGACCTCTTGCCGCAGCTCGAGGGCCGTCCTGCCGCTGGTTGCCGTGGCGACCTCCAGCAGCCGCGTGCGGACGGTGTCCAGCCCGGGACGGGCGGTCGGGTCGAACGCCAGCATCGCGCCGAGCAACGGCGCCAGCTCAGCCGGCACACCGGAAAGGTCAGGCAGGTCGGTTGGCTCGGTGATCCGCA
The DNA here is from genome assembly GCF_040609975.1 of Micromonospora sp. NPDC004551. Lineage (NCBI taxonomy): Bacteria > Bacillati > Actinomycetota > Actinomycetes > Micromonosporales > Micromonosporaceae > Micromonospora > Micromonospora sp. NPDC004551. The sequence goes on from NZ_JBEXLM010000013.1 coordinate 127,704, forward strand.
GCAGCAGGTTCCAGGAGTTCGTCGGCGGGTAGAGGCCATGCCCGGTGAGCGCGAAGACGAGTGTTGCGGCAAGGCCGTAGATGTCGACGGCGGGAGTCAACTCCCGCTCGCCCCGGACCTGTTCGGGAGACATGTAGGCGGGCGTGCCGACAAGGGCTCCGGCTTCGGTCAGGAAGTGCTCACGGTCGACCAGCACCGCCAGACCGAAGTCAATGAGCTTCGGGCCGTCCGGGCCGAGGATGATGTTCTGCGGCTTGAGGTCGCGGTGCAGGAGCCCGACCTGGTGCACCTTGGCCAAGCCGTCGGCGAGCATCGCACCGGCCATCGCGGCGTGCTGCAGCGCGAGGCGGCCACGGGCGTCGACGTGCTGGCGCAGCGTGGCGCCGGGGACGTACTCGACAGCGAGCCAGGCCGGGTTCGCGAAGGGGTCGGCGTCCTCGAGGCGAGCCACCCGCGAGCCGAAGACCAGCTTGAGGCTGTCGACCTCCGCAGCGAACCGATCCCGAACCGTCGGCTCCTCAACGAGGTGCTGCTTGATCACCTTGAGCGCGACACGGTCCGCGGTCGGCGACACGGCGAAGAACACGTCGCCCATGCCGCCCGACCCGAGCGGTCGGACTAACTCATAGCCGCCGATGTTACCCAGCGTCATTCGTCCCCCTCACGATGACACTCGCCCCGTGCTGCTCCGTCATGTCGGCCCCACGCCTGACGGACGCATGACCGTACAACGTTGGATGATCACGCTGCTAGTGCCCCTTTGGCGCATTGTGCTGGCCTGATGGCCGGGAGTCACGTGTTTCGATCCGGCCTGAACCCTGAAGCCGGCACTCATCGCGCACGATGCTCAGGGCGCAGACCACCATTGGCCAAACCGTCTGCCGTGAGCTGGACCAACTCCGCACCGAGCGCTGCCGCCTGTCGGATTGCCGACTCAAAGGCGTCGAGTCGCTGGAACGCCTCCCCGTGCACGCGCTGCTCGTCCAGCGGCAGCCGCCGCACCTGTGCCCGCCGGATGTCAAAGCGCAGCGTCCCGGACAGGCTCGACGCCTGCTTTTCGTTCGCCGACGTCCGCAGCTGCCCGGCGAGGAACCACGAGTCCAGCGCCGCCGGATTGGGCCGCAGCAGGTAGAGGTTCCGCCCCAGCAGTGCCCCCACAGTCGTCACCACCCGGGCGGTGAGCTGCCGCGCGATCATCGGCACCACCACGTCCCCGACCGCGAGCGGGATCTCCTGATCAAGCCGCCCGTCGTCCCGACCGGAGGGGCCTTCGCTGCTCAGGACGTCCTGCACGGTCAACACCGACGGCCCGCCCATTGACGGCTCACCACCCTCGGATGACGAGGCACGGATCGGGCCGAGCAGTTGCAGTGCGCCGGCGCGAGCCAGCTCCCCTACCGACAGGAACTCCCCGTCCAGACCCTCGGGCGCCGGCGTCACCTGCGGCATCAGCCCTGGCAGGTCACCGACTATGGCAGCGAGCCGCTCTCTGGTGCGTACCAGATGCTCCCCCGTCGCCTCGCCTCCGACTGCAGGCTGGCGGCGCGCGGGGGTGAGGTCGACCTCTTCATCGAGCAGCTCAATGACCGGGACGGCCCGGGCGAAGCCGGCTTCCTCGACATCGGCGTCCGGTGCGGCGGTGAACGCCCGCCAGGTGTCGAGGATTCGCCCGTAGTCGCCAGCGGCGGCGTCGACCAGTAGCGTCCGTGCGGGTGGCGGGGCGTCGAGCGTGGGCCGCCGCAACACCCACAGGTGCAGGGGTACGCCGTGCGGCGCGGCTACCCCCGGCGGGAGCGCGATGACGGCCCGCAGGGCGCCGCGGCGCAGCAGCTCGGCGCGGATGCGCCGGCCGGCGCGGCGGCTGGCGACGGTGGGTGGCATCAGCAGGACCGCGTGGCCGCCGGCGCGCAGGTGGGCGAGGGCGTGCTGGGCCCAGGCCAGCTCCGGTTCGGTACGCGGGGTGGTGCCGACGATCCAGCGGGGGTCGTGGCCGAGTTCCTCGTCTCCCCAGTTGGTGGCCCCGAACGGCGGGTGGCAGACGACGGCGTCGAAGGTGCGTCCGGCGAATGCGTCGGCGCGCAGCGAGTCGCCGGTGCAGACCTCCCCTGCCACGTCGCGCAGGGCGAGCCACAGCCCGGCGAGCCGAGCGAGGTCCTCGTCGATCTCCTGCCCGTACGCCGAGGTGCAGCCAGCGCGGACGGCGGCGCGCAGCGTGGCGCCGGAGCCGGCGGCCGGGTCGAGGACGGAGCCGCCACCGACGCCGGCGAGCCCGGCCATCAGGTCGGCCAGGTCGTCCGGGGTGGCGAACGGGCGGCCGGGTCCGGGGGCGGAGAACCGTTGCCACAGGGCGTCGAAGGCGCCCTGTGGTCCGAGTTCGTCGGCGAGGGCGTCGATGTCGGGCAGTAGCGGCTTGAGCTGCGGCTCAGCTGATCGACCGGGGCGTTGACCGCGTTGCCGGGCAAGCAGCAGCGCGCCGACGGCGGCGAGGCCGGCGGCGGGTGACTGGCTGGCTGCGGCGAGGTGCCGCCACAGCCGGTCGGCGCTGGCCAGTTCGGGCAGTTTCCCCTGGGCGTGGAGCCACTGTTCGACCTGCCCCAAGTCGAACTCGGGGCTGGCCGCGGTGCCGCCTACCGGGGCGGGGAAGTCGGCGTGTCGTTTGCGCCAGTTGCTGACTGCGGCCCGACCGACACCGGCGAGCCGGGCGATCTCCGCTGCGGTGATGGTCGGTGTCTCCTGCACGTTCGGAGTGTGTCACACCTGTCAAGCATCATAGTTGTTGACAGCGTTCACAGATGATGCTCTCATTGACGCCGTCACGTTCATAGCAGGAGGAAAACGATGCGCAAGGCCACCACTCTCGCTCTGCTCGCCACCGGTCTCGTCGCCCTGGGCTGCGGCGCCGGCTCCACCGACGACGCCACCAACAGGGAGGCCGACGCCGGCGGCGCCAAGGGCGACGACAAGCCCGCCAAGGTCGCGAAGATCGGCCAGCCGGCCCGGGACGGCAAGTTCGAGTTCACGGTCAAGTCGTCCAAGTGCGGCGTCGCCAAGATCGGCACCGACATGCTCGGCGCTAAGGCGCAGGGCCAGTTCTGCCTGGTCACGGTCAACGTCAAGAACATCGGCAAGGAGTCGCAGATGTTCGACGGCAGCAGCCAGAAGGCGTACGCCGCCAACGGCACCGAGTACTCCGCCGACGGCGGGGCCGCCATCTACGCCAACAAGAACGCCGAGACGTTCCTCAACGACATCAACCCCGGCAACCAGGTCACCGGCGTGGTCGTCTTCGACATCCCCAAGAACGTCAAGCTCGCCAAGCTCGAGCTGCACGACTCGCCGTTCTCCGGCGGCGTGACCGTCTCCCTCACCTGATCAGCCGCTCAACCCGGGGCGGGTGCTACCGCCCGCCCCGCCCATCTCCTGTCCCCCGCCACTGTTCACAGAGGAGACCGTCATGTCCGACCCGACCCAGCCCTTGCCGCACAATGGCCCGGCCGACCAGGATGCGGTACCGCCGGGGCCCGTGCCCACGCCGACGGGTGCCGCCACTCCACCGCTCGCCAGCCCGGCCACTCCCGCCAAGCCCTCCACCGCCCGCGCCCTGGTGATCGGTGGCGCCGCGCTCGCCATCGCCCTTTGCTGCGGCGGCACCGTGATCAACGCGCTCGGCAGCGACGACGATGCCAAGGCGACATCCATCGCCGCCACCTCGGCCAGCCCGAGCAGCGCGGCACCGACGACCGTGGCGCCCACGACCGCAGCACCGACGACTGTCGCCCCGACGTCGGCCGCCCCGGCCACGACGGAACCAGCGCCGACCACGGCACCGCCCACTCCCAAGCCGAAGGTGATCAAGGGACGTGGCGACGACGTGGTGCGGATCCGCGAACTGACGGAGCTGTCCGTCGTGAAGTTCACCTGCAAGTGCAACAGCAACACCGTGCTGAAGAGCGACGGCGACGGCCTGCTCGTCAACGAGATCGGTTCGTACAGCGGCAAGCGCTGGATCAACCTGGAAGACGGCTCGCTGACCACGCAGTTCGAGATCGAGGCGACCGGATCATGGACGCTGACGATCGGGACCGTCGACCAACTGGCCACCGCGTTCCCGAGCGGGAAGGCGTCCGGCAAGGGTGACGACGTGCTGGTGCTTGGTGGCACCGCCGCCGCCTTCAAGATCACCCACCGGAAGGGCACCTCCAACTTCGCCGTCCACGCCTACTCGCTCGAGACCGGCGAGGGTGGCCTGCTGGTGAACGAGATCGGTGCGTACTCCGGCACCCGCCCGCTGTCCGCGCCGGCGCTCGTCCAGATCACCGCCGACGGCTACTGGACGATCACGCCCGCCTAACCCGTACACGACACCACCTCCACACCGAGGACCGCCGCAGCCGACGTCTTGACAACCGTGCGGCCGGCACCGCCTACCCCTTCGCTGGCTACGAGACGTCAGGAGGCGTCGTGCGTCCCGATGAGTTCCTCCGCGCCCTGCACCTGCTCCCCACTCCCCTGCACGCCCGTGCCCTCCCCCTGCGCCGCTACGTCCACCGCACCGCCTGCGCGGACTGCCAGCGGATCGGCGACGCGGTCACCCTCGCGCTCACCGCGGCGAACTACGACGAGCTCGACTCGGCCGGCCAACTCCTCGACGCCGCCGAGCGGCTCGCCGCCGCGCACGGCACGGCCTGCCGGCGCCAGCCGGACCAGCAGCGCGGTCGCGGCCGGGTCACGCGCTGGGCGGCAGCCTCCGCACCGGTCGTTGCCGCGACCGACGCCAGCTGGAAGGGCCGCGTCGGCGGCATCGCGTACGTGGTCAGCGACGGCCACTACGGCCTGCGTGGCCGAGGCACGGGCCGGCTCGACCCGACCGGGGCGTCGCGGGTGCTGATCAACGAGCTGCGGGCGGTGGACTTCCTGCTCTCGGCGTACGAGGAGGCGCCGGCGGGGATGACGGTGCTGCTGGACAGCACGGTGGCGCTGCGCTGGCTGCGCCGGTGGCAGGCCGGTGAGGTTTCGGCGATGCCGGCCGGCTACAGCCTGCGCCAGCGCCGGTGGGCCGACCGGCCGACGCTGGTCCGGCTCGCCGATCAGGTGAGTCATCGGCCGGACCTGTCTTTCCAGCATGTGAAGGGGCACAGCGGGCACGCCCTCAACGAGGCCGCCGACGGCCTGTCGCACATGGCCCGCCGCCGGATCGCGGAGACCTTCGACGTTCGTCCACGGGCGCATGCCCTGGTCGACGCTTTCCTGCACGACTGGCACGCGGCTCTCCCCCACTGACCCGGCCCGCCGGCCGGTTGGCCGGGCACGCCGGCTGACGCCGTTACCGATAGACCGCCAAACCGCAGCAACTTCCCACCACCCCATCGGGCGGGTCGACGAGTCATCGGCCCGCGGACACCACGCGCCTGGAGGAGAAGACGATGACCTCTGCACAACCGTTCTGGGCCGGTCCGGGAATGTGCCCGCGCCAGCCGGTCGGACTGCCGGCCGCCGCATCGACGGTCGGATCGACGGCTCGCGCGGTGATCGCCAGGCCGCCCCCGGCCTGCTCACGCGACCAGCCGCCCCCCACTGTCCTGTTGCACTACCGGCCTGACCGCCGATCACTTCACAGAGGGCAACCGCACAGCGTCGTCGCACCACCACCGCCAGCGAACCGGCCCGAGCCGGAGCCATCCGCCTTCCATGCCCTCCCCGGAGGTTGCCTGATGAACCACACCGAACCCCTGGTCGAGCTGATCTTCGACCGGCTCGCCGCCGACCGCGTACCCGATGACACCGCCGAGGTGGTCCTCGCCGCGTTGAGCGGCGAGGCCGACCTGGACGCGGCGCTCGCCGGCGCGCCGGCCGCGCTGGAGCCGCAGCGCACCGCGGCGGACGAGCCGCGGGAGCGGATCTGGCTGTCGTCGGTCACCGTCGCCGGGTTCCGCGGCGTCGGCCCGGAGCGCACCCTCGCCATCGAGCCCGGCCCGGGGTTGACCGTGGTGGTGGGCCGGAACGGCTCCGGCAAGTCCAGCTTCGCCGAGGCCGTGGAGTTGGCCCTGACCGGGGACAGCGCGCGCTGGACGGACCGCAACAGCGTGTGGCGTACCGGGTGGCGGAACCTGCACGCCGGCGATCCGTGCCGAATCGCCGTTGAGCTGCGGGTCGACGGGGTGGCCACGCCCACCCGGGTGGTCCGTTCCTGGGCGCCGGAGGCGGAGCTGGGCGACGCCGAGGTGACGGTCACGAGCGCAGGCGGCACCCACCGGGACCTTGCCGAGCTGGGGTTGGCCCGGCCGTTGGAGCTGTACCGGCCGTTCCTCACCGCCGCCGAGCTGGGCCGGCTCACCGCCGGCACGCAGAGCCAGCTCTTCGACGCCATCTCCGCGATCCTCGGCCTGGAGGCGATCAGCGACGCGGACCGCCGCCTGATGGCCGCCGCGCGCCCCGCCGACACCGCCATCAAGGAGGTACGCGGACAGCGCACCGCCCTGACCGACACCCTCGCGGGGATCGACGACGACCGGGCCCGGCGGGCCGCGGCGCTGCTTCGCACTCGGGGCGCCGTCGACCTGGCGGCACTGACCGCGATCCTCGACGAGCCGGAGGACCCGGCCGTCGACGAGGCGGTGCTGCTCTGCCGGCAGCTGGTGGCGATGGGGGTGCCTGACGCCGACGAGGTGACCCGCCTGGCGGGGCAGCTGCGGGAGGCCGCCTCGGAGGCGCGCCGGCACGACGGCGGCCGGTCGCGGGCGTCGCTGCGCACCGCCGAGCTGCTCCGGCTGGCCGTCGAGCAGCACGACGAGCAGGGTGATGGGCTGTGCCCGGTCTGCGCGACCGGCCGCCTCGACGACGGCTGGCGGATCAGCGCGGCCGAGTCCCTGGCAGAGCTGCGCGACCGCACCCTCGCCGCCCAGTCCGCCGCTTCCCGGCTGACCGCGCTGCTGCAGCGGGCGCACTACCTGATCGACGACCTGGACGTGCCCGGTGATGGCGCCGACGGGGCGCCGGTCGGCGACCTGCACGCGGCGGTGACCGCGCTACGGCTGACACCAGGCGGGCCGGAGGAGCTGGCCGACCACCTGACCGCCCGGTACCCGGCGGTGCTCGCGGCCGCGCAGGCCGCGCAGGAGTACGCGAAGGGTCTGCTCCGCCAGCGCGACACCGGCTGGCAGGCGGTGGCCGGCGAGCTGCGGGCCTGGATCGCGTCGGCCGGGACGCTGCCGGAGCGCGAACGCGCCCTCGCGCGGGTGAAGGCGGCGCGGGCGTGGCTGAAGGCGACCGGGGCACAGCTGCGCAACCAGCGGGTGGCGCCGTTCGCGGAGCACTCGCAGCGGATCTGGGCGCAGCTGCGGCAGGAGAGCAACGTCGAGCTGGGCGCGATGACCCTGGCGGGCATGAACACCCGGCGGCGGGTCGTGATCCCGGTCAGCGTGGACGGCGCCGACAACGGCACCGCCCTCGGGGTGATGAGCCAGGGCGAGATGCACGCCCTCGGGCTGGCCACGTTCCTGCCGCGCGGCTGCGCGCCGGAGAGCCCGTTCCGGTTCATCGTGGTCGACGACCCGGTGCAGAGCATGGACCCGGCCAAGGTGGACGGGCTGGCCAGGGTGCTCGCCGAACTGGCCGAGCAGCGGCAGGTGGTGGTCTTCACCCACGACACCCGACTGCCCGACGCCCTCGCCCGCCTCGACCTCGGCCGGTCCCGCATCGTGGCGGTGACCCGCGCGGAACGGTCGGTGGTGACCCTGCGGCCCGGCTCCGACCCGGTGACCCGCTACCTGGACGACGCGTACGCGCTGGCCCGCACCGAGGAGATCGCCTCCGAGGTGCGCGGGCCGGTGGTGGCGGAGCTGTGCCGCTCGGCGATCGAGGCGGCCTGCCACCAGCTCGTGTGGCGGCGACGAGTGGCCCGGGGTGTGCCGCACGCCGACATCGAGGCGGCCGTCGTGGCCGCGTCCCGCAGGCTGACCACCACCGTCGCGCTGGCGCTGTTCGACGACGCCGACCGCGGCGGCGACGTCCTCGGGTACCTGAGTCGCCGGCACGGGTCGCGGGCGGTGGGCGCGTACAAGGCGTGCAAGGAGGGCGTGCACGGGGCGTACCTGTTCGACCTGCCCGAACTGGTCTCCGACGCACGCCACCTCGCAGACGCGCTGCGGACCCACGCCGCTGCCGTGCCCGCGCCCCGCGACGGCGCGGAGGTGCGGTCGTGACCGCGCCGACGCCCCGGGCCTGCCTGGCGGCGGCCGACCAGATGCTGCGCGGCGCCGGCCCGCTCGGCGCCGCCGCGGTGACCGCCGGCTGGTGGCCGCGGGCGTGCGCCTGCCTGATCCGGCTCGCCCTCGAAGGCGGCATCGACGCCTACTGGCGGCGCACCCGCCCGGTGATCGCCGCCTGCCGGCAGGGCCGGGCGAAGCAGCTGATGCTGCGCGGCCGGTTCGGGCCCGGCCCCGCCGTGGCCCGGCGGGTCGCCTTCACCTGGGCGGCCCTGTCGGCCGCCGCCCACCACCACTGCTACGAGCTGGCGCCGACGGCCGCCGAGCTGCGGCGCCTGCACACCGAGGTGAGCGTCCTGCTCACCCACCTCGACGGAAGAACGGAACCGCGCCGATGACCTACCCGCAGCCCGGCCTCGACCCCACCCGCTCGCGGCCGCCGCTGCCGGCCGTCGTGGGGCCGTATCCCCCGGTGTCCGCGCCAACCGGCGCGTACGCGCCGCTCCCGGCCATGCCCTACCAGGGCGGCGGCTACCCGCCGGGCATCCAGCGGCTCACCGTCCAGCCCGTCCTGACGTCGGGCATGGCGACGGCGTCGCTGGTGCTCGGGATCCTCGGCGTGCTCGGCGGCTGGTGCCTCTTCGGGCTGCCCTGCGTCCTGGCCGTCATCCTCGGCCACCTGGCCCTGCGCCAGACCCGCGACGGCATGCGGTCGGGGCACGGCATGGCGGTCCCCGGCCTCGTCCTGGGCTACGTCTTCGTCGGCCCGATGATCCTGCTCACCGCCATGGTGTTCTTCGGCAGCGTCCTGAGCGCCGCCGCCCCGACGCCCTGAACAACAGGTGTGACACGCAGCCGCCACCGCGGCCCGGAAACAGGCGCCCACGAGGCCGCCGGAAAGACAGGAACGCATGTCCCAGAAGAACCGCCTCCACGCCGTGCCCGACCGACCCCTCGAACTGTCCCGGCGCGACGACGGCTTCGTCGTCACAGCCCGCTGGCACACCGACACCGGATCGGACGAAATCAACGGACCAGACGAGGTCGTCATCCGCATCGCCGACGACGCAACCCACGAGGCACGTCAGCACGGCATCACCTCCGCGGTCCTGCACCGCATGGGCCGACAGGTCGACGACATGGTGGCGGAGTTCCACGACATGCCCAGCGTCGGCGCCTACCAGGTGATGGTGGGCCGCTACATCGAGAGCCGGCTCGCCGAACTCGCCCAGGCCCGCGGCGCGACCGCGGACGGGTTCGAGGCCGACCTGCTCGCGGTCTACGACGACCTGGCCGGCCGCCGGCACGCCGACCCGCTCGGTGCCCTCGCCACCGCAACCGGCCGGACCCGCGCAGCCCTCGGCCGCCTGCTCGACGCGGCTCGTCAGCGCAACGACCAGGAGGGACCCTCACGTGAGCGCCTCGCATAACGCCCCGGTGACATCCTCGGGGCAGGGCCGTCTGTGGTCGGAGGTCTTCCGCCGCAGCCGCATCTCACCCCACGTGTTCGTCGTCGCCGACGCCGCGGCGGACCAGGTCAACCGGGTGGTGGCCGGCCTCGGCCTGCCGCAGGCCACCTCGAACAGCCTGTTCGACAACGCTCACTGGGCGACCCCGCTGCTCGACGGCGCCGTGACGCGGCTGCTCACCTACGGTCTGCCCGCGCCGCCCAGCGGCACCCGGGTGTACGGGCACCGGCCGCTGCGACTGCTCTGCCACCTCATGGACCTGCGGCCACCAGCTCGCGCGCTGACCGGCGAGCGGAACGTGCCGAACATCGACCAGTTGCTGGCCGACCTCGACTGGCAGCGGCAGGCCGAACACCAGGCGCTGCTCGCCCAGGCGCGCACGGCGATGGCCAACGACTCCCAGGAGGTCCGGGCAGCGGTCCGGGTGTTCTTCGGAGACGAGGCGGCTGACGCGGCCGCCGTCGAGATGACCGGATAGCTGCCCCGCCCCAACGAGGTGGTGGCGGATCGGTCCTCGCAGGCGGTGCGGCACACCGGGGTCGCGTCGAAGTCACCCCTGTCGTCGGCGCGACCACGACCAACTGTCGACATGTACCTAGGGCATTCCGACGACATCGCGACGGCGATCCGCACGCGACACCTGCAGACAACGATCGCTCGCGCCCTGTGCTACGGCGTGGACACGCCCGCCGCGGATGTCGCCAATGCCTTGACGGACGCCGGCTTCGACTTCGCGCCCGTCACGCGGGACGGGGAGATCTGCGGCTATGCCGACCGCGCGGACCTGGTCGACCAGCCCGGTAGTCTTGTGCGCCTCGGATCACCCGGCGGTCCTTCTGCTCCCGGATGAACTCATCTCAACGACACCGGCGGCCCGATCATCGGCGGTGCCTCCCTTTGGGTGGTCGGCAAGGGCAAGGACGACGCCCCACAAGCGCGCCGCGTGGGAGTTTGTGAAGTTCCTGTCCGACAAGGGAACTCGCTGGCGACCTGGCACACCACGACCGGGTACCTGATCAGCAAAGGCGTGGACACCGACAGGGACAAGCAGTGAGTGACCCAGCGGCCGCAGTCCAGACCGCCAGCACCCAGGTGCAGAACACCCCGCTGAGAAAGGCCACCCAGGGCTGCCTGCTGGTCGCCTTGCCGCAGGTCCGCAAGCCGTCGAGCAGGCCATGCAGGCACCGGTGCTCAGCGGCACCGAACCCCGGGGGCGGCACCGGAGCAGCAGCAGCCGCTGGCCGACCCGATCAAGGACTACAAGCAGTCCGTGGCCGGCTGACCGCTGGAGTCCGGACCCATCGTCGGCCCGTTCCCAACGCTGGCGACGCGACGGGCCGACGCGCCGGCCGGCCGGCTGCCTCACCAGGCAACCGGTCGGCCAGCGCCCCTGCTCCTGCCTCGACTGTGCCTGCTACGAGCCGAGACGCCGCCCGCCACCGGCACCCACCGGTTCGATCGCCTGCCGGAACTCCTTCGGAAGCTGAGCCACCGCGTTCTCGAACTCGTCGCGGGTGACAGCCTCACGGAGCGTCGTGAGCACCGGGCCGACCCCGGCATCGGCGAGCGCACGGTCCACGTCCGGGCGATCCGCCACCCGCTGCACGAAATCGTCGAACCCGAGCGACGCCTTGACCTGGTCCTGTCTGAGCGGCTTGCGCAGGCAGTCGTCAAGCCCGCCGGGAAGCTGATAGGCAAGGTCCTCAGCCTGACCGGCGCTGATCCGATCTGCCAATGCCTCCAACGTCGCGCGGGTGACTGTCGCCGCCTGATCGGTGGACACCTTTGCCCGCGTGGCCACTGCATTGATGAAGTCCTGGTACTCCAACTGAATCTCCTCCCCACCGAATCCGGTCGAACCGCGAGTTACGGAACTCTGAGATCATTCGCGCCCAGGTTCGCTTCGGTGTGCCCTGCTGACAAGCCTCCTGCAACGGCGGGTGACCCTGCCTCATCCGGATCGGGCGACCAACGTGACGTGCTACCGCACCATCCTCGGCATTCCGACCGAACGGGAACGGGCGGGCGAGCTGCTGACGAAGCGCCAGCACGGAGGGCGAGCGGGGAGATATTCGGCCTGGAATCGTTCCGCGCCATATTGGTCGAGCGTGTCGGTGGTGCGCTGGTCCAGATTGTGACCGACCCACGGTCGGGTGTCGCGATTCCGCCAGTGCCGTTGAGGTTCCCGACCCAGCGAGGAACATGACTTCAGTGGTTTAGGCGTCTCTTTGGGGGCGCGCGACGCTCGAGGAGCGGTGATGGTCGGTACAGCGGTACGCGCGCGGACCCTGCAGCGCAGGTTGGAACAGCTGGTCGACGTCACGTGGCCATCGTCTCCGTTGCCGGAGACGGCACGGGCGGTCTATCTGAAGGCTGCGGCGTCCTCGGACTGGCCTGGGTTGATCGCCCTCGCCAAACAACAGCGTCGCGACGCCCGCTCGGCGTTGGGGCCGATCACCAGGCTGCAGGAGAAGGTTCGCGGCACGCATAGGGACATCGCAACGCACGCTGACGACCTGCTCGCCGGTTGGGTGCGGCCGGATCGTCGAGCCGACTGGCCGCAGGTCAGGGCCCAGCTGGTGGCGACGCTAAAGCCGCAGACCGGATCGGCCAAGGCTGAAGCGCTGGCGGACGACTTCGGGGCGACCACCGCCCGGGCGGTCAAGTCCAGGATGGAGAAGCCTGTCGCGGACCTCGACGAGTTCTTGGCCAACTCCGCCGAACAGTGGCGAGCTGCACTAGTCGGCGCCAGGCTTGCCGAGGCGATCGCGGCGCTTAACACTCGCCGGCCCCGGCCACTCGTACCGGGTCCCTTCGGAGACGATATCGTCAGCCCGCTCACTGCCGAGCTCAACGACCGCTTGACGCAGCTTTGCGACACGATCGGTTCCGGCGACCGGGACGCTATCCGTACGAACGCCCGCTCTCTGGCGGACTGGGCACGCGGCACAACACTAGACGACACAGTGCGACGAGCCGTGGATCTCAGTGTTGCGCGCCGCGACGTCGCCTCGCGGTGGACGCTGGGACCGGCGGCGCAGGCGGCCGGTGAACTCATCCGCAGTTTGATCTTGGCGCAGGCGATCGGCCTCACCGTCGAGGGGGCCGCGCTACTCGGCGGAGACAATCTCGACCGCTGGCGAGCGGCGAGCGCACTGCCGTTGCCGAACGAACTCGGCCCCGGCCAGGACGTCACCCTCGCCCAGCTGAAGTCCAACCCGGCGACGTTCGACGGCCACGATGTCGTCGTATCAGGTGTCGTCGGGCAGGTAACGATCAAGCACGTACGCGGCAAAGTCTTGTCCACAGCTTCCCTCCTCGACGAGGACGGCCTCTCGCTGACGGTCGGCATCGAACACATCAAGCTCGACTCCGGCGGACTCGACGAGTGCGCCTACGCAACGGTCGCCGGCCGCTACGTTGCAGACGATCCCGTGTTCAACCACACGCCGATCCTGCGCGTCGGCCGACACAGCTACGAGGACGAAGGCGAGCACTCATTCCTGGCCGCCGCAACCCATCTGACCCGATGGGTGGTGACGCCCGTGCCACACGGACTGCGTTACGCCAGCTCGTGGGAGCGGGGACTGTCCGGTGCCAACAACCAGCTGCGGTACGGAACCTGGCTGCCGTTCGAACGGAGGCTGTGATGGGCGAGGAACTCACGCCTGGAGCCTGCAAGGAAGAAATCAAGGCACTCGAGGACAGCCGAAAGGCCCTCGAACAGGCCAAGTTGGCGTTCGACAGCGCGAAGCACAACATGCAGGCCGGCGGCATCTCCACCGGGGCGGCGGGCGCCGGAGCTCTCGCCTGCACTCTTGCCACCGCGGGAGTCGGGACTGTTGTGTGCCTGGGCGGCGCCGGGTTGGCCATGATTGGAGGTCTGCTGTGGACTCAAAGCGCCGGTGAGGGCCTGATCCTGGCCCAGGAGCAGGCCGAGGGCGCCATTGCCGCAGCCGAGAAGGCCATCACCGCAGCGTGCAAGTGCTTCTCCGAGCACACCGTCTCGACGCCGGACTGACCGGCTACCGCCAGGAGCACTGCCGTGGCTCAATTCTCGTTTCTCGTCAACGCCCGTCCCTCGACCTTGAGCCGAGAATTTCTGAACGGCATGTACGCGGGCGGGATCCTATTCCCGCCCGACCGCGCGGCGGCCGCCACAGTGGCGGCTTTGGCCGGGCCATTGCGCCGCAGGTTCGTGCTCGCCGACAACGGAGCCTACGACACGATCGGCAAAATCGCGGCATCACTGCCCCCCAGCGCGGACAACGCCGCAAGGGTCAAAGCCGTGCGGACGGCAGCGGGTGCCGTCGACCCGAACTCACAGCTGGCCGAACAGTTGGCCGTACGCCCCGACGCCGTCATCGGCCCGGAAGACATCACCCTGGCCTGTTGGCTCCGCGCCGGCGTCGGGGAAACCGACCTGGTTCAGCGACGGAGCGAACTGCGTCGCCGAAACCGTTCCGTCGCACGTCGCGGATTGACCATGCAGGCAGCGCACCCAGAGCTGACCGTCTACACAGTGCCGTCCGCACACGACTATGACAGCGCCTTCGACGCTGGGCAGGCACTGGGCGACACAGGCGTCCGCGCTGTCGCGATGGGCTTCGGCGCCTTCATGGCCGACGACTCGTGGACCACACGGATCAAGTACGGCGGCCGGTGGCTCCCTTTGCCCCAGGCACTCCCGATGCGCTACCTGCGGACCGCCCTGGTCGTCCGAGGCTTCTTCGACGGATGGGCCGCGGGCGGATCCGCCGCGCCGGATCGGTTCCACTTCCTCGGACTGGGCGCGCCCGTCATGTTGCCCCTTTCCGCGTACGCCGCCCGGTCGGTCCGAAGCGTCACCTACGATGCGACCAGCCCGATCAAGGACGCGGCTCAGGGCACGCTGTACGTCTCCGAGCCGGCGAAGCTCAAGGTGCGCACGTGGAACGTGCTTGAGCGAATGGTCCTCGATCCAGCGCATCGGTGGAACTGTCCCTGCCAATTCTGCCGAGCGTTCTGCCTAAACCATCCGTTCGATGAGGCGCGCATTCAGATGCTCGCGAGCCGGAGCCGCCCGCTCACAGCTGCGGATCTACGTGTCGGTCGAGTCGCCGCCCAGGCCGTCCCGTTGTTCGCAGTCGGACCTGGGCCTCTGGGGCGCGCCGCCGAGCAGGCGCGCGCTGGCCACAATCACTGGACTGTCGGGCTGACGCTGCGACGGCTATCTGCTGCCGTCGACCTGCGGGCCGCAGCAGCTGCCGATGTCGCCGCCTACGTCGCCAACGCGGGAGCCGCCCACTTCGGGCAGTCGGTGGCAATGGCCTGGGACCTCGTGAGCGCGGGCAACGCTTGAACTGCGGGACATCGCCCACGCAATCGCCAGTAAGGAGCCGCACTGCAAGCCACCATCGATCTTGCCTCTGCGCGGTCGTCGCGTTAGCCCGTGGACGCGCCGAGCGCGATGATGACGAACTGCCGGTACCGCTCGGCCACCCGCTCGCCGACCAGCCGCCACCCCTGCGGCTGCGACCGCCCGAGCTTTGGCAGCGGCCAGCCGAGCGAGGCGGCGACGTACTCCATGGCGACGGTCGCCGCCCAGAGCAGCAGGCGGGTGGGGCCGGCCAGCGCGCCGCCGATCCAGCCGACGGCGGCGAAGGTGTACCAGAACAAGACCCGGCCGCTGCGGAGCGGCTCGGCCGCGGTCGGCCGGAGCAGGAGGTAGTAGATGGTCGAGCCGAGGTGGATCGCCGAGTAGGTGATCGCGAAGAGCAGGCCGCGCCCGTCGTACGCCTCAGGTGCCGCGGCCGCCAGCAGCAGGCTGCCAGCCGCCACCCCGATGAACTGCACCTGAACCGCGGGTCGCATCAGGTCCAGCGTGTCGGCGGCCCACGTGGTCACCGCCCAAACCAGGGTGAACGCGAGCAGCAGGACCAGCGTCTCCCCGGCGCCGGTCCAGCTCACCTCGTCGGCGAGCGTCTTGACCAGGGATATCATCGCGAAGACGTACGCCAGGTCGAAGAAGAGTTCCAGGAACGCCGGGCGGGCGGAGTCCCGTGGGTCGGAGCCGCCGCGTCGGCGCCGCCTTCGGTCACCATCGACGTCCTCCGGACCTCCGCGCCGTCCTCGCCTAATCACACCGTACGGGCGCCGGCCCGGCCGCAGGCTCGCCATCGACGCATTCCCCGCTGCCGCGCTCTTTCGGTCGTGCCGGCCCCGTGAGCGTTGGCGCCGGCCTCGGCGCCGCGCGGGCCCGGCCGGATAACCGAACGCGTTTCCGGTCCCCGTTTCCTTCCCGTGCGCTGTGGCGAGCAATGATCGGTAGCGCCGGCGTGATGTGCCGGCCGGACCACCGCGCCCGGGCGACGATCCCCGGCGCGATGAGCCCGGCGGCCCTCCGGGGACCCGCACGTCGGCGACGGCCTACGGCGTGTTTCATAAGGGGGTGTCTCAGTTGGTGATCTTTGCGAGTCGGCGGTGGCAGATGAGGATGGCAGCGAGGTCGGCGAAGGCTTGAAAATGCTCGGCTTTGCGTTCGTAGCGACGAGCGAGGCGGCGGTTGTTGGTGAACCAGGACAGGCACGACTCGACGATCCACCGGTGCCGGCCAAGACGCTGGGAGGACTCGACGCCTTTACGGGCGATCCGCACGACGATGCCCCGGCGGCGGACCTCGGCGCGGATCGCCTTGTGGTCGTAGGCCTTGTCCGCGTGCAGCTTGCCCGGACGGCGGCGGGGCCGGCCGCGACGGCCTCGCACCGGCGTGAAGGCATCCAACAACGGGAACAGCAACTGCGCGTCCGGGGTGTTCGCGGCTGAGATCAGCACCTGCAGCGGAACGCCCCGCCGGTCACACAAGACGTGGATCTTCGAGCCTGGTTTGCCGCGGTCGACCGGGTTTGGCCCGGTCAGATCCCCCTTTTCAAAGCCCGGACACTGATCGAGTCGATCATGGCTCTGGACCAGTCGATCCCACCGGCCACGTTCAACCGGTGCAGCAGCTCGTGATGGATCTGTTCCCACAATCCGTACCGGGTCCACTCGGTGAACCGGCGGTGCACCGTCGGCCGGGACACCCCGAACAATGCAGCGGGCAGCTTCCGCCACGAGCAACCGGCCTGCACCATGTACGCGATCGCCGCCAGGACAGCCCGGTCGTCAGCCCGGCGCTTCCCACCGCCCTGAGGCCGTTTCGCGGCAACCGGAATCAACGGCTGCGCAACCACCCACAAGTCCTCCGGCGCCCAGGTCTGGATCATGTCCCCGACAACATCCGCCACGAATAGAAGATCATGCCCGAGGCCGCAACCTCACCAACTGAGACACCCCCTAAGTGAGCGGCTGGTGTTGGGTGTTGTCAGCCCTTGTTGTGGGTCAGCTGGTGGGTTTGTGGGTCTGTGCAAGTGGGTTGTTTGTCGGTGGTGGGTGGCATGGTGCTGTCGTGGCCCGTTTCACCACGTTCCGGTTCTGTCTGGACCCGACGGTCGAGCAGGAGATTGTGTTGCGTCGGCATGCGGGTGCGGCCCGGTTCGGCTACAACCAGTGCCTGCGGTTGGTCAAGGATGCGTTGGACGGTAAGCGTGGTGGGAGGGTCGGTAAGGTGCCGTGGTCGGGCTTCGACTTGATCAATGCGTTCAACGGGTGGAAACGGTCGGGTGACGCGGGCCGGGTGATGGTCGCCGCGGGTGACGGGACCGTCACGGTGCAGGTGACTGGTCTGGTATGGCGGGGCGAGATCTGTCAGCAGGTCTTTGAGGAAGCCGCGGTCGATCTCGGCCGCGGCCTGTGCGCGTACACGGCGTCGCGCACCGGGCAGCGGCGGGGCCGGCGGGTCGGTTTTCCGAGGTTCAAGTCCAAGAAACGCGCGCCGTTGTCGTTTCGCATCCGCAGCAGGACCTCCGCTGCGGGCCGGGCGGGTATCCGGGTGGGTGAGCAGGCGCCGCGTACCGTGACCCTGCCCGGCATCGGTGCCCTGGCGGTGCGGCAGGACACCCGCCGGCTGCGGCGGATGCTGGCCAAGGGGCGGGCGAAGGTCGTGTCCGCGACGGTCAGCCACCGGGCCGGCCGGTGGGCGGTGTCACTGACCTGCGAAGCCGCCGACCTGCACGAGGCCCGCCGCCACCGGCCGAACACCGGCGCCGCCGGGTGGGTGGGCGTCGACCGGGGCCTGTCGACGTTCGTCGCCGCCGCGCGCGCCGACGGCACGCCCGTCCTGCGGGTCGACGGCTGGCCACGACCCGCCCGAGCCGCGCTGGCGCGCCAGCGCCGCCTGTCCCGCAAGATCACCCGCAAACAGCGCGGCTCCCACAACCGCGCCAAGGCCGCAGCCCGGCTGGGCCGCCACCACGCCCGGGTCGCCGCGACCCGGCGCCGTTTCCTGCACCAGGTCTCCCGCCAGCTGGTCAATACCCACGACCGGCTCGCCATCGAGACCCTCACCATCACCGGCATGCTCGGCAACCGGCGCCTGGCCTCCGCGGTCGCCGACGCCGCATGGGGCGAACTGGCCCGCCAACTGGCCTACAAGCAGCAGTGGCGCGGCGGCCAACTGGCCCTGGTCGACCGCTGGTACCCGTCGACCAAAACCTGTTCCGCATGCCGGAGCGTGGCCCCCACGATGCCCCTGCACCAGCGCACCTTCACCTGCCAGGCATGCGGATACCAGGCCGACCGGGACCACAACGCCGCAGTCAACCTCGCCGTCTGGGCCGAGCAGCACCACGCCCAGACCCGGGACCTCCCCGCAAGGGGCCCGGTCACCAACGCCGGCCGAGGGGAAGGCTCTGGCCCACGCACACGCGCGGGCGAAACCAGCCCCGATGACGCAGGAACCGCACCCACCCCACCCAGGGCCAGGCGCGGACGCCCGAGAAGGGCGCTGTCTCACAACTCCACACAGTTATGAAACAGGCCGTAGATCAGGGCTGTTTGGGCCAGGCCAGCCAGACGGCTCGTGTAGAGCGAAGCGCCCGCACCCAGGCCAGGGTGCAGGCGCTTCGTCGTAGGCGTGTCAGAAGACGATGATCGGGCCGCCGCCAGCGAGGCCGGCGTACAGGCCGGGCTGCCCGGTGAGCACGTAGCCGTCGTTGTCGACCGCGGCGAGCAGCGCGGCCGCCGCGTCGAGCCGGCCCACGGTGTCGTAGACGACCGCCAGGGCCCGCCAGTTGGACGGGTCGACGTCGAGGACCGTGGCGGCCGGGTGGTTGACAAGCAGATCCAGCCGATCGCCGTCGGCGGCCGCCCTGGATGCCTCAGCGAGGCACATCACGGGCAGCCCGAACAGGCACTCCTCGTCCGCGATTTCGGCGATCACCTCGCCCACGTGAATCGACTCGCGGCAGAACGCGAGGATCGCGGAGGCGTCGAGGACGATCCGGACGGGCCGGTCGGTCACGCGGCGCGGGCGGGCAGGCCGAGCTGGGCGCGCAGCTCGGCGTCCAGCTCCGGGGTCCACCGCCGCTTGGCCTCGCTGAGCCGCTCCCGGGCGCGGGCCTTGCCCTCCGGGGTGACGACGATGCCGGCGGCGGCGAGGACGTCCTCGCTGCGGGCACCGCTGTCGGGGCTGCTGTTGGCCATGTCCGCAGGATACCCCCTGGTAGGGGCGGGAGTCACCAGCAACGCTGCGGCCGGGGCCGTGGCCGCTGGTGCTGCTGGGGCAGGTGGGGCGTGGCGCGGGCTCCATACCCTCGGCCTGTGCCGCTGAGGAAACGCCGCCCGACGGTGGGGTGCCGCGCAACGGCGGCGTGCAGCCGGACGACGTAGCCGTTGAGGAAGCCACGCAGTGTGGCACCATCCATTCGGCTCGATAACCGAACGGCGTTTCGGCCACTGCCATACGGGCATCGGCCCGCGCGGGCCAGCCGACCGGCCGACCACGACCGCCCGCCCTCACTCCTCGGCCCGGGATAGCGGGCGCGCACCAGATCGATCAGACCTGGGTCGAGTTGCCGGATGACCCAAACGACGGGCGAGCCGTGCAGCCGTCGAGCGCGTACACCGAGCGCATGGGACACCTCATACTCGTCCGCGCCGGTACAGCTCGACAGGTCCCTCGTCCGACATGTCGGTCTGGTGGCTGCTTCGGCTGCCGCATGCCTGCCTGGTGGTGACACCGGTCACCTCCGCTGTCTGGCCATTGGCGGCCGCGCATCGCGGGCGGCAGGGTCAGGGCCGGCGTCGTCGCGCCAGCTCAACCGTCCCAGCAGGTCAGGAGCATTTGTTGCCCGCCCACCGGCGTCCCCGCCCACCCCGTTCGGCCGCGCTGCCCGTCGCGACCGGAGCCCTCGCCGCCCTGCTGGTCGGCGGAGCGGGTCTCGGCTTCGCGCTGATCGGAGACGCCGAGGCTGATCCTGGCAGCGCCGCACAGGTGCGGGCCGCCGGAGCGCCGGACCAGCGGCCGGCACCGGCCACCCCCACGCCAGATCTCCCGACGACGCCCAGCGCCGACGCCGTCTCCGGTCCGTCTCCCACCGACATCCCGCCGCCGACTGATCAGGTGGCCCGGACGGAGTCGCCGCGGCAGCCGACCGCCACCCCGCCGACTCCACGCCCGGCGACTCCACGTCCGGCGGCCGGCGCACCGAAGCCGACCGCCACAAGCTCGGCAACCAGGCCACCGACTACGAGCCCGACGGTCCCGCCGACGCCCGGATCGACCGGTGCCCCCTCATCGCCCCCGACCACCGCTACGCCCAGCCCGTCCGGCACCCCCACCCCGTCCCCGTCCGCCCCTGGCCCGACCCCGTCGAGCGGCACTCCGGGGCCGAGCAGCCCGGCTCCCAGCGGCTCCGCGTCCACCGACCCGGCGTCGCCGTCGGCAAGCCCCACAGGTACGACGACACCGGTCATCTCCTGACGGTCGCCGCCGTAGCCAGGCCAGAGGCCGTGTGCTCGTGAGGTAGTCCGGCCTTGACGTCACGGCGTCCGGCTGGCATCAGGCGCCGAACCGACGGGGCGAGAGGGTGCGAGAGGCCAGTCGTCCCCAGATCTCGTCGTTCTCGTTCAGCGCGTCCTGGGTCCAGTTCTGGGAGCCGGTGTCGACGCGGTTCTGGTAGGCGCTGCCGTACCGGTGCCGCGGTCCGCCGCACCCGCGATCGCCTGACATCGAGACACGGCTTGACGCAAGGAACCGCGGCGAGACGGGGAGACGGATCGCCCCGACCGCCGCCAGCACGCGCCGCCATAACCGTACTTGCGGAGCCGAACACTGATGAGGGCAGCGGCCACGCGGCGTGGGTGAGTGGGATCAACTGGGACGTCAAGCGGATGCGTGCGCCAGCACGGTTGCCGTCACCCGCTCCGGGCAGCGCCTGAGTCGCGCCGCACTGGCCGGATCGTCGGGGCCGCCCATTGTCAGCGGCATGAGCGCGCACCTGATGGCGTCGGATCTCTATCGCCAGAGCACTTCATGGTCGATATGGTCGCCCGGTGCCCGATGCGATCTTCGCTCACCCTCGCCTCGCACGCGTCTACGACGCTTTTGATGGAGACCGCGGCGACCTGGCTGCCTACCTCGCGATCGCCGACGAGTGTGGAGCACGCCGTGTGCTTGATGTTGGTTGCGGCACAGGAGCTCTGGCGATCCTGCTCGCTCGCAGCGGCCACACAGTCGTGGCTGTCGACCCCGCCGAGGCGTCACTTGAGGTCGCGAAGCTGAAAGACGACGCCGCGAGGATCACCTGGATCCACGGCGATGCCACATCAGTGCCGGCGCTCGATGCCGACCTGGCGACGATGACCGGGAACGTGGCGCAGGTCTTCCTCACCGACAACGACTGGGCACAGGCTCTCCAGGGCATCCACGCCGCACTTCGCCCGAACGGCTATCTCGTGTTCGAGACCAGGTGCCCCGAACGTCGCGCCTGGGAGGAATGGGCCGCCGACATTGATCCAGTCAACCTCGACGTCCCGGGCATCGGGCACGTAGAACGGCGCCTTGCGGTCACCGACGTCAGTCTTCCGTTCGTCTCCTTCCGGTACACCTACCGTTTCCTGGCCGATGGCGCGGTACTCACATCCGACTCGACCCTCCGGTTTCGCAGCCGCGACGAGGTCGAATCGAGCCTGGCTGCCAACGCTTATCGGGTCCTTGATGTACGGGAGGCCCCGGATCGCCCAGGCCGTGAGTTCGTGTTCATCGCCGCAGCCTGAAGTAACGAGCTGAACCGGCACGCACTCACATCGTCAAGTCCGGAGGCTTCGCGGCCAGCGCCACTCAGGCGAGCGGGTACTCCATCGCACCGAATTCACCGACCCGGCGCTGGACACCGGCTGCTACCGTGTCCGGATGATCATGGGGCGGACGGTTCTGGGTGCCTACTTTCCCGGAGCAGACGCGCACGAGTACCCGATCGAGCACCTTCCCGCCGACCTGCTGACCCACCTGTTCTATGCATTCGCCACGATCGAGGACGGGCACCTGACGCTTCCTGCCGCGGCACCAGCGCAGGTCGCCGCGATCAGGCGGGCCCATCCGCACCTGCGAATCATTATCTCGATCGGCGGCTGGGGTGCCGGCGGGTTCTCCGATGCTGCGCTGACCCCCCGCACACGCGCCGACCTGGTCGCCGAATGCGTGGAACTCGCCGCCGGCTTCGACGGCGTGGATCTGGATTGGGAGTTCCCGGTTTCGGGCGGCCCTGCCGAGCTCACCCGACGCCCCGAGGATCGGCGTAACTTCACGCTGCTCGCCCAGGATCTGCGTGACCGTCTCGGCCCGGACCGCCTGCTGACCGCCGCCCTGCCGGCCGGGCGGCTGCAGTCGGCCGGCCCTTATGACCCAGCGGACAGCTTCGAGCTCGCGGAACTCGCCGATGTCCTCGACTTCGTCAACCTCATGACCTACGACTTCGGCACGGGCTTCTCCGAGATCGCTACGTTCAATGCGCCACTGGCGGAAGTCGCCGACGACCCGCTCGAACCCGGCCTACGGCGGTGGAACAACATCACCGGTGCGGTCGACTACTACGAGCGTCACGGCGTACCACGGGACAAGCTCGTACTCGGTGTGCCGTTCTACGGCCGCGGATTCCGCGTCACCTCGCCCGGCGAGCAAGCCGGTCTGTTCCAGCCCCAGATCGGTACCGTCGATGTCGGCAACTGGCGCGACATCAGCCGTGACCTGCTGCCCGACCCGGCATGGCAGCGCCACCGCCATCCGGTCGCCCGCACACCGTGGCTCTACCATCCTGATACTCAGACGTTCGTGAGCTACGAGGACGCCGACTCCATCGAGGAACGAGCGGCGTACGCGGCGAGTCACGGGCTCCGCGGCGCGTTCACGTGGCAGCTCGCCGGTGACGACAGCGAGCATTCCCTCCTCGCAGCCATGACCCGCCCGTTCCGCCGGTAGCCATTCGTGGGCCATCTGGCCGACGTTGACGAAGGATACGGCGCCACAGCGGGCCCGGCAGATCGGCGGAGACTCGGCGAGCGCTGGGACGCATCTCTGTCGTGACCGACGCATCCACCTGCGACGTCCCCGAACGAGACGCGCGCTCGGCGGCCGACGATGACTGACGCGCACGACATCCGTCACCTGGCTGGCGCTGCCTCACGTGGTCGAGATCGACGGTGACGGCTTCGATTTCCGGGGCCGCCGGCAACAAGTTCGTCTGGTCCTCCCCGGAGCGCAGAGCCGGTAAGGCGCGCTGCATCCAGACCGACATCGCCGTGCTGTACGTGGGCGACGAAGCAGGCGTTATTCCTCGGTGAGCCCGAGATGGCTGCAGCGGGGGCAGGCCGAGGGCGGCGCCGCAGGATCACCGCCGCGAAAGGAGCCACCGCCGGGGCGAGCGTGAGACCCGACGCCCGGGTGGTCCGCTGGCCAGGCGAATGCGGGCGTGTGTCGTGTTCGACCCTGGCCTGATGGCCACCCGAGTCGGATCATGAGGTCGGCACACCGCCGTGGTGCTCGATCAACTTGCCGAGCAACGCGACCAGGGTCTGCCGCTCGGTGGCCGACAGCGGGGCGAGCAGTTCGTCCTGCACGGTGTCGAGCACGCGGTCCAGCCGCCGAAGCTGCTGCGTGCCCGCCCTGGTGATCGTGACGGTGTTGCGCCGGCGGTCCGTCGGGTCGGCGCTGCGCTCGACGAAGCCCTGTCCCTCCAGTTCGGTCACGGCCGCGACGACGTCGCTGCGGTCCATGCGGCTGCGCCGCCCCAGCTCGGCCTGGCTCGCGGGACCGAACTCCTCCAGCGCGGCGAGCAGCCGATAGTGGTAGCCCCGCGCATCGGCGGCGGTGAACCCCTCGGCGACGAACCGCCGTGAGTGCACGGCGGTTTGAGAGATCAACCAGCTCGCCTTTGTCGCGAGACGACTCGGTGTCGGTTCCACGGTGACCATGCTAACAAGACCGTTGGCCGCGCCAACAATCTGCCCTATCGTTGGCCGCACCAACGAATGGAGATTCGAGATGTCAACCGTGACCGACCGCACCGAGATCGCCGAAATGGTCGCCAGGCTCGCGTGGGCACTGGACGAGCGGCGCTTCGACGACCTGCGGACCGTCTACGCCCCGGACGCCGAAACCCGCAGCCCGCGCGGTGCCCTGCGCGGTATTGACGAGATCGTCGACGTCGTCCAGCGAACCAGCCCGGAGGACGTGTTGACCCAGCACTTCAACACCGACGTCGTGGTTGATCTCGACGGCGACCACGCCGAGGTCCGCGCCCATCAGCTCGTGTACTTCTTCCGCCAGGGCGAGGTGCCGCACCGGCTGGCCGGCCTCCAGACCCGATACACCGCCGTACGCACGCCGACCGGCTGGCGCCTCTCGCGGGCTGAGATCTCCCCGCTCTGGCAACGCGCCTCGTAATCGCTGCGATTTGAGCGCCAGCTGTCGGCAGCGGCGACGTTAGCGGTGGCCTGGTGGCGCCGGCCCAGGCTGTGCAGCGGTATGCCTTGTCGGCCAGGATCCGGTTCGGGCCGGGTTCGGGCTCGTCCGTAACTGAGGCGGGGTGCCCGGACCGGCCTGGACCGGGATGACCAGCGGTCGTCAGATTCGACAACGGCTGCCGCCAGATGCGGCTTGGTGGTTAGCCCATCCCCGAACCGACCTCGACGAAGGGCTCCACCCATTAGCCGGTACCGGGGTCACCGCTGGCGTACCACCGTCATTGGCTGGCCAGAACGCCGGCGGGAGCGTCGGCATGTCGCTGGATCCTCCGGGTCGGCTTGGCCGGCCGCCTGCGAAGCGCCCATTCGACGACGGCCAGGTTGATCACCCACCCGGCGAGCATCAGCAGCGCCCGCCCGACCCCGCTCGGCTGGCCGGCCAGCAGCATCCAGGGCAGGTGGGTCAGGACCTGGGTGCCCGCGCCGAGACCGATGGCGTAGCCGCGGGCCATCCAGGCACGGTGGCGGGGAATGTCGCGGCGCCGGATGGCGGCGAGGCCGAGGACGATGCAGCAGAACATGGCGGTGCCGAAGACGAGCCGCATCGGGGTCACCAGCACGTGGTCGATCGGCGGGCGGGGATAGAACAGCGTCATCCACAGGCCCGACAGGGCGGCGGCGAGCCCGCAGGGGATCAGCACTCGTCCGGCGAGGCGGTGCCAGCCGGGTCGGCGGCGGCGGAAGCCGGGGGCGCATTGGAATGCCCCGAGGAGGCAGTACAGGCTGGCGCCGACGATGTGCACCAGCACGGGCATGGGCGAGGCGAAGAAGCGGGCGTTGTCCGGTGTGACCGCCGCGCCGCCGCTGAGTTCGGCGGCCCTGGCGGCACCGGCGATCACGGGAACGGCGCTGAGCATGATCAGGCCGGCGGGTACCAGCCACTCTCGCTTGGCCAAGGGGGTCATGGCGGATTCCCTTCATCCACTGGCCAGCCGGCCGTTTCGCCACTGCCTAGGGTGTACGCCGTACACTTGGATGATAGTAGGGTGTACGGCGTACACCGTCAAGAGGCGCTACCGCATGACGGCCGCTTTCAGAGAGGCCACGGATGCTTCAGCAACAGGTGGACGGCGCACGCCGGCCCACCCCTCAAGCCCGGGACCGGTTGCTGCACGCCGTCGCGGGCAGCACGGTGACCACCATGGCTGGCAGTGCCGGCATCAGATGGGGCTAGCTCACCACCAGGGTCGCGGTGGCCTGATGGATCAGCGAGCCGCTGGTGCCGGTGATGACGATCGTGAAGGTGCCGCGCGGGGTTCGGCTGGTGGTGCTCACCCGCAGGGTGGAGGCGCCGGAGGCGCTGACGGGGTTCGGCGTGAAGCTGGCCGATGAGCCGGTCGGCAGCCCGGTCACCGTGAGTGCCACCGCCCCGGTGAATCCGCCGGTCGCCGATGTCGAGACCGTGTAGGTGGCGGCCTGGCCCCGCAGCACCGTCGCCGACGGCGGCGAGATTGTCATCGAGAAGTTCGGCGTCGGCGTGACCACCAGCGTGATTCCGGTGGAGTGGCTGGTCGAGCCGCTCGTACCCGTCACGGTCAGGGCGTACGTCCCGGGCGGCGCCGACTTGGACGTCGCGATGCCCAGGGTCGCGCTGCCCGGTCCGGCGAGGATCGACGGCGAGAAGGATGCGGTGCCGACGGAAGCCGGTAGACCGTTCAGGCTCAGCCCGACGGTGCCGGTGAAGCCGTTCAGGCCGGTGACGCTGATCGTGTAGCCGGCGCTGGAGCCCGCTACGACGCTGGTGGAGGTCGGCGTGGCGGTGAGGCCGAAGTCGGGTGGCGGGGTGACCACCAGCTGCACCGCCGCTGTCCGGGTCAGCCCTCCGCTGGCGCCGGTGAGGGTCAGTGGGTAGGTTCCGGCCGCGATCGTGGGCGCGGTGGTGACGGCCACCTGGGCGGAGCCCGTTCCGCCCGTGATGACGGCCGGGGTGATCGTCCAGGTGGCCGGTGCGCCGTAGAGTCCGCCGAGCGTGAGCGCGACGTCCCCGGCGAAGCCGTGCACGCCGGAGACGGCTGCGGTGTACGTGACCGTCCCGCCCGGGAGGGTTGTCGCTTTCACGGGCGATGCCGCCAAAGTGAAGTCGGGTGCCGTGGACAGCCACTGGTAGGCGGCGAGGGCGTCCACCCGGCCGTACCCGTACATGTTGTCCGGTCCGGGCTGGCCCAGGTCGACCGCGGCGTTCTCCAGTGCGCTCTGCTGGCGGTCCGCGCTCAGGTCGGGGTACGCGCCGAGCAGCAGGGCGAGCACGCCGGCGACGTGCGGCGCGGCCAGGGAGGTGCCGGACGCGTCGCGGTAGCCCCCGTACAGGTCGGTGGTCCGTACGCCGACGCCGGGCGCGGTGAGCCGCGGTGTGATCGCCTGGCCGCAGGCCGAGGGTCCGCGGCTGCTGGAGGGGTCGATGACTGCGTTGTCGTCGAGCGCGCCGACCGCGAGGGCTTCGGGGTTGTTGGCGGGGCTGAGGACGGTGGAGGGGTCGGGGCCGTAGTTGCCGGCGGAGAACACGGGCAGGATGCCGGCCGCCCGCAGGTTGCGTAGATCGGGCTGGAAGTCGAGGTTGCAGCCGCCGGTGCTGCCGCTCCAGGAGTTGTTGACGACGTCGGGTGCGTCCGGTGTGGCCGGGTTGCCGTCGGGGTCGAGCAGCCATTGGAAGCCCTGGTGGATCCGCGAGGTGGTGGTGCTGCCGTGGTCGTTGAAGATCTTGACGGCGATCCACTTCGCGCCCGGTGCGACACCGATCGACGTGCCGCCCGCCGAACCTCCGACCAGCACGCCCATCGTCGCCGTGCCGTGCCCGTTGACGTCGGTCGGCGTCGTCGGGTGCTCGCCGTTGGGGTCGTACCAGCTGTTGCTGCCGCCGCGCCAGCGCGCGGCGAGGTCCGGATGGCTGCCGTCGACTCCGGTGTCCATCGTCGCCACCACCGTGCCCTGACCGGTGTGGCCGAGGTTCCACAGCGCGGGGGCGTTGACCGCCGCGACGTTCGGCTCGACGGGCGTGGCGGCGGTCGTCGAGGTCGCCGTCGACGGCGGGGCCTGGACGGTGCGGTCGGGACGGATCTCGCGTACGTCCGGCCGGGCGGCGAGTTCGGCGATTACCGACGGCTGGGCGACGACCGCGACCGCGTTGAGCACCCACAGGGGTACCACGTCGGTCACCAGGCCCTGCCCCCGTCGGCGGGCCAGCAGGCGGAGCACGCCGGTCTGGTCGGCGGCCGCCCTAGGGTGCAGGGCACGCACGAGCGCGGCCGTGCGCTGGCGGCGGGTCGGTGCCACGACGGTGCTCGGATCGACCTGGGATCTGAGCACCACGATGGCCTTCACCAGTCCCGCAGGTTCCGCCGAGGCCGTGGGATCCGCGTTGGAGGGTGCTGCCGTGGCCGGAGGTCCGGCCACCGCGGGGGCCGCCAACGCCACGGCGAGGGCGGCGGCCATGAGCGTGCGCTTCATCGGACGCCCTCCCGGATCCTCTGCTCGCGTTCGTCGGCAGGCACTGCGAGCGGCCGCCGGCGCCGCACCGCCGTGAGGCGCCATCCTCCGAGGACCGCCAGTACGCCGAGCACGACGACGGCGGCGACGTTGGTGATCGGGGCGAGACGGTCGCGGGGCCGCTGCGGGGCGGCCGCCGGTGTGGGCACCGTCCACTGCAGGGGCACCATCAGGCGCGCTCCCCCGCGCTGGATCACCACGGTGCCCTGGACTGCGCCGGGTTCGGACAGGTCGCCGGTGCCGAAGTACCGGCCCGGCTCGATCTCACGCAGGGCCACGGCGGTTGATCCGCGGTCGAGCGAGATGGTGACGTCCTCGATCTCCGCCGGTGGCGGACGGCGTGAGCTGGCGGCGAGCACCGTGAACCCGTTCGTGCCGGGGCGGTTGGGGGTGACCGTGACCGAGACGACGATATCTGCGACGGATCCGGTCCGGGTGACGGCGGTGGTGGCGCCGGCGTCGAGGGCCGTGGACTGCCTCGACGGGGGCGTCTCGACCAGCGCCCCGGCCAGGAGCAGGAGCACAACAGCCGCCGCGGCCTCGGCCGCGAGGAGCCGCCGTGACGGCGCGGCGGGCCGGGCCGCCACCCGTCCGTGTAGCCGGAGGGCGCTGACCAGGCCGAGGCCGCCCGCCACCGCGAGCAGCGCGCTCTTGGCGATGAGCAGCCGGCCGTACGTCGTGTCGATCAGCGCGCGCACCGAGTCGACCTCGCGTCCGGCGGTGTAGAGCCCGGTCGCGACGACCAGCCCGACGCCGGCGGCGGCCAGCGCCGTGAAGCGGTGACCGACTGCCCTCAGCAGGTCGGATCCGCCGCTGCGGGCCAGCAGCAGCGCCAGTGTGGCGACGCCGCCCAGCCACAGGCAGGCGGTCAGGGCGTGCACGGCGACCGCGGCGACCGCCACGGTCCGGGCGGGCCCGACCGAGGCGGCATGGCCGCCGAGCGCCTCGACGGTCACGGCGGCCGACACGAGCAACCCGGCGGCCGCCCATGGTGCCGCGCCGCGGAGGTACGGTCCCCGGTTCGGGGATCGCAGGGCGGCGGCGAGCGCCGCGAGTGCGAGCAGCACCGCCTCGCGGGCCAGCCACAGGTTGCCCCAACGGGTGTCAGACAGCAGGATGACGGCCGTCGAGAGTCCGAGCGGACCGGACCGGTAGGTCTGGACGGCGAGATCAGCGCCGCCGACGACCGCCGCCAGAGCGCCCGCGCCGGCGGCGAGCGTGAGGGTCCGGCGGCGCGCCTCGTCGACGGCAACGCGGACCGGCTCGGGCGCCGCCGCGCCGGTGGGGCGGAGCACGACCGCGGCGACCGCCAGTGCGCCGATCAGTCCGGCGAGCAGGCACAGGCCGAGCCACCGGCGGAGGATGTCCGGTGGCGGCGGTGTGCCATCGCCGAGGTCGGAGGTCTGCAGTGCCGGCGCGCCGGGTGACGGGCTGCCGACGGTGAAGACCACGACTCCGTTCGTCGTGTGCCCGTCGTCCTCGGCGAGGACGCGCCAGGTGATGCCGTACGTCCCGGGTGCGAGCGCCGGCATCTGAAGGGCGAGCTGGCGCGGGCCCTGGCGGTCGGCCGCGATACGTGTTCCGTCGACCGTGCGTCCGGTGCTGTCGAGTAGCGACGCGGTGCTGAACTCGGGTGAGATGTCCTCGTTGAATCGCAGCAGCGCGACCCGGGGTGCCGCGGTGACGGTCGTGCCGTTGGCGGGCTGCGACTCGAGCAGCACCGCGTGGGCGGCGGCGGGCCGCGCGGGCAGGAGGACGAGCAGGAGCGCACCGGCGGCGCCGAGCAGCCGCCACCAGGTGCGGGCGGCTCGCCGGCGGGCCGGGTCAGCCGACCGGGACATGCTCCACCTGCGCGTTGCCCAGCAGCACGCTGACCCTGCCGCCGCGATGGATCCAGTTTCCTGGGTTCTCGAACACCAGGTAGTAGGTGACGCCGGTCTTGTACGTGCCGGTGTGGGAGTGGTTCATCAGCAGTTCGTGGACCACGAGGCCGGTCTGCTCGTCCACCACGGCCGGTGGCGTGCCCTCGTCGTGCAGGCTGTTGGCCAGTTCCGGGTCGACGACGGTGAAGCGCAGGTCGACCAGTCCTCCCCCACCGGTGACCGCCACCCGGGTGATCCGGACGCCGCTGCGCTGGCCGAGGCTGTCGGCGTCCACGGCCGGCCGCGCCCAGGCCGCCGGGACGGGGTCGTCGGCGGTCGTCGCGTCGTCGGTCGAGGCGCGTCGGGCCGACACGGCGACCCCGGTCAGCGCGAT
The DNA here is from genome assembly GCF_040609975.1 of Micromonospora sp. NPDC004551. Lineage (NCBI taxonomy): Bacteria > Bacillati > Actinomycetota > Actinomycetes > Micromonosporales > Micromonosporaceae > Micromonospora > Micromonospora sp. NPDC004551. The sequence goes on from NZ_JBEXLM010000013.1 coordinate 157,996, forward strand.
GGCCAGGACGACGCCGGTGAGCCCTCCGGCGAGGCGCGCGCGCCGACCGCCCCAGCGCCACCGCCCCCGTCGCGGGGGATCCGGCGCGCTGTCCGGGTGGAGTGGGTCGCTCATGGCGGTACCTCCACTCAGTGGTGGATGAAGGTCAGCATGCCGCCGCCGGTGGCCGGGGCCGGGCCCTGGCCGGCCTGTGCGCCGTTGGTGAGGTGCTGCTGGCGGTTGTACAGCGGGAATCCGTTGGGGCTCGGCCCGGAGCCGGCCGGGACGGTGGCGATGGCGTCTTCCGTCGCGCCGGCGGGGATCGTCTCGGCGTTGGCGTCGATGGGAACGTTCAGCGGCCGGGCGTCGCGGGCGACGACCCGTTCGTGCATGCCGAGCAGCAGCATCGTCGTGTTGTCGTAGCCGGCGTTCAGGTAGCGCAGCAGCACGCGTTGGCCGGCGGCGGCGGTGATGCCCGGTGCGGTGTCGGGGTAGGCCTTGCCGTTGATGAGCCAGTACGTCGCCCGGTAGCCGTGCATGTCGAAGGTGTCGGGTGCGGTGTTGAAGGCGGGGTCGATGGCGCTCAGGACGAGCAGGGCCTCCACGTCGTAGGCGGTCGTCGCGGAGTTGTAGGCCTGGTTGGGTGTCGCCGGGCGGACGATGAGCGCGCCGTAGAGGCCCATGGCCGCCTGGCGTCCGGCGTCCCCGCCGCTGCCGTACAGGTAGGTGCCGGGAGCGTTCGCGGTGAAGGTGCGGGTGACCGTCGCGCCGACGGCGGCGTCGGCCGGTCCCGCGTTGAAGGCGATGCCCGGGATCTCGAACGACAGCGGGTGGCCCGCGGGGAGGTTGTTCGTGACGGCGAGGGTGACGGTGTCCCCGACGCTGACGGTCAGAACCGGACCGGGCAGGCCCGCGGTGGTGCCGGCGCAGTTCCCGGGCGTCGCGGTGGTGCCGAAGCCCCAGATCGGGACGGTCACTGCGCCGGCCAGGGTGGTGGTACCGGCCTTCGCGCACAGGTTGATGGACACCGGTGCGGCTGAGACCCTCGAGCTGGCGACCCCGAGCCCGGCGGCGATCAGGGTCAGCACGAGCAGGCTCCTGGTCGTCGTCTTCCATGCGTGTGCGCGCATCGCCGATCTCTCCTTAGCCTCGCGGCCGGTCATGGCGCGTCGTAGGTGAGGGCCATGAGGTTGCCCCACGTCGAGAAGGGGGTCGGGTTGGCAGCGGTGTACCGCTGCGTGTGGACGAGCACGCGGACCTGGCCGGCGTTGGCTCCGGTGCCGACGTAGGCGCTGGCGGCTCCGGGCAGCGTCCATGTCGAGGTGATGTCGGTGGAACCGACGGTCTGCGGCTGGGCCGGCGGTGGCGCAAGGGTCACCCAGCCGGCGGAGGTCGCAGAGGAGCAGCCTGCCGCGCCGGCGATCGTCCAGTTGCAGATCTTGACGGTTTGCTGTGGCTGGTTCGAGCTGATGGTCACGCAGGTGGTGGAGGTCGTGCTGCCGCAGTTCTTGCCCTTGTAGGTCACCTTGACGTTCTGGGCTCCGGCCGGGATGCCGGTGAACGCGGCATACCAGTCGGTTGCCAGGCCGGTGATCGTGGCGCCGCTGAGGTGGCTTGCCCCCGCGGTGCCGAGCTGGCCTCGTGTCACCGTCCAGGTTGTGGTGCCCTGCCCGGCGGTGACCAGCAGCACCTCGTTGTCGATCCGGACGTAGTAGGTGCCTGAGGCGGGGAAGCCGGCCGCTGAGGCGACGGTGATGCTCGTCTGCGTGGCGGTGGTGGCCGTCGGCCGGGTCGTCGTCCGCGGGTTGACCATGTAGTAGGTGCTGTCGTCCGCGGTGAGATCGGCGACGGTGCCGCCCTTGAGCGCGCCGCCGACGATGGCGCCCGAGGCCGGGTAACCGGTGCAGCCGCCGGGTGGGTCGACCCGAAGCAGGGTGGCCATGCCGCCGAAGCCTTGGTCGAAGTTGGCGAACTCGTTGAGCGCGTGGCTGTGCCACGGGAAGTACCACTCGCCGCAGATGTTCTGCGACACGACCCCGGTCGGGAGGGTGCCCTTGTATCCGAGGTAGGGGCTGCCGCCGTACCAGGTGTTGCCGTCCTTGAAGGTGACGTCGCGGTAGTTGGGCGGCGGCACGGGCAGCGGGTGGGTGTTGGGATCCCACTGGTCCTGGTCGTCCCAGCGCAGGAGGAAGTCCTCGGTCTGCCCGGAGCCGATGGTCTCGCCGAAGTGCTCGGTGGCTGCCGATGCCCCGCCCGGTGCGCGCAGTGGCCGGCCGTCCTGGGCGATCAGGCTGGTGTGGTTGCCGTGGGGGTGGAAGGGGTGGTTCAGGGCACCGGCGTTGATCATCCGGAGCAGGGCGGGCGGGGTGCCGGGCGAGGTCGGGCGGATCCGCACCAGCGCCCCGTACGGCTGGTTGGGCAGCAGCCCGGATCCGTTGTCCTGGATGGTGTCCGGGAACTCGCGTCCGTTGACGGCGAAGTAGCGGTCGCGTCGGGCGTTGACGTCGTAGGTGGCGCCGGTCTCCACCGCGTGGTGCAGGTCCGGGTCGATCTCGCTGAGCAGCAGGAGGTACTCCCGCGACGGGTCGAACGGGGTCGCGGCGTCGTAGGCGTAGCCCGGTCCGACGCTCGGGCGCACGACCAGCGCGCCGTAGAGGCCCATTTCGATCTGCTTGGCGATGTCCGAGCCGCTCTCGTACAGGTAGGTGCCCGGGCTGCCGGCCAGGAACCGGTAGCTGACGGTCCCGATCGTCGCCGCCGCCTCGGTGGTCAGCAGACCGGCGGCGCCGCCGGTGGCGGTCACGGCCGCGTCCTGGCCCGGGAACACGATGGACGCGGGTTCCGGCAGGTTGTTGGTGAGGTTGACCACGACGGTCTCCCCCTGGGTCACGCACAGCACCGGCCCGGGGCTCTGGAACTGGCCGCTGTCGGGGGCGTCGGCGTTGGCGTAGCTCCACATGAAGACGCTGTTGCCGTCGGGTGTGTCGATGTAGCCGGTCTTCGCCACCAGGTTGAAGGTGCGGGTGCCGCCCGAGACGGTGCCGGGTGTGCACACCATGCCGATTTTGGGCGCCCCGACGGGAAGCGCGTCGGCGGGTCCCGGCACCAGCAGCGCCGTACCGGCGGCGAGCGTGACGACGGCGACCAGCCGTTGGGCCCTCTGCCTCATCATGGCCTTTCCTTCCGCGACGCGCGGCCACGCCCACTCAGACATAGGTCTGGCTCACAACGGTTTGGGCGGGAAGAGGACGGGCGGGCGAGTAGACCCGGACCTCGGTCATCATTCCCCCGGGTCCCGGGGCGGTGGAGCCGAAGTTCGACAGCCGCCGCCAGTCCCGGTTCTTGAAGTAGTAGACGTTGTAGCTGCCCCAGCTGTCCGAACCGGACGGCCGCGCCGGGTCGTAGGCTGGCGCGTCGAACAGGACGTCGCGCGCCTCCCCCGGTCCCACGTACAGGGTGTTGGTCCAGTACGACGTGTCGACGGTGCCGTTGCGCAGCAGCGCGGCGTCCTGCCCGATGACGTGCATCGCGATGCCCGGCAGTTGCATGCTGTGCTGCTGGTAGCCGAGGTTGACCACCCGCAGCAGGGCCCGGTCGCCGGGGTTGACCTGGATGAGCGCGGAGTTCGGCTGGCTGTAGTCCGGGGCGTCGCCGTAGTTGGGGTTCGGTGTGGCGATGCGCAGGTTCGCCGGCAGGCTCGCGCTGTCGTTGGGCAGCACGGTCTGCGGGTAGACCCTGCCGTTGATCGTGAACCACTGCGGGTCGTAGTCGGTGGCGATGGACTCCTGGATGTCGCGGTCACCGTCGTGGAAGTCGGTCCACAGCTCGTTGAGCAGGATGGCGAAGTGCCGGTGGTATCCGGTCGACCCGTCGCCGTCGTTGTAGGCGAACCGGGTGAACCCGCCGATCGAGGTGCCGTCCTGCAGGGGCCGGACGAACACGATGCCCGTCATGCCCATCTGTACGTGCTCGACGTCCTCGAAGTGGCAGTGGTACATGTAGGTGCCCTCGCGGTGCGGGCGGTAGAAGTAGGTCAGCTGCTTGCCGATGGGCACCGCCACCGACACCTCGGGCACACCGTCGTTCAACGGCGAGGGCAGGTCGAAGCCGTGCCAGTGGATGGTGTGGGAGTCCGTGAGGTCGGGGCGCTGCACCAGACCCAGGTTGGTCAGGGTGATCTTGATGTCGTCGTTCTGCCGGAACTCCAGCGTCGGCGCGGTGTGTTTGGTGTGCCCCTTGTAGGTGGCGGTCAGTTGCGTCACCGACAGGGAGGGGTCGACCGGGACGAAGCCGAAGATGTAGAGGGGGTTGCCCTCCCGGCCGGGGACGGTGAGGTACCCGTCCGTGGCCACCAGGGACAGCTCCGTCGTGGCGGCCTCTGCGCGGCGGGCGCGCAGCGGCCCGTAGACCGCGGTCGTGCCGAGGATGCCGCCGGCGGCGACTCCGGCCGCGCCCCAGCCGACCGCTCGGAGGAACGCTCTGCGTGTCGAGGTTGGCGTCATGGCTTTCACGTCGGGCTCCTCACTGGCCGCTCGGGGGGACGATCACCGTGATGCCGGCCAGTTCGTCGGCGCCGAGGTCCCAGGGTGTGGTGTCCCGCCCTGATATCCGCAGCTGCGGGCGGGTTTGACCGTCGAAGTCGCCGGGGGTGCCGACGGGAGCGCCGATCGCGGTGGCCGAACACGTCGAGATGTTCGCCGGTACCGGGGTGTTGGAGCAGCGCACGCCGCGGTCGATCGCCGGCGAGGTGCCCTGGAGGTGGTAGTCACCGGTCAGTCCGACCGGCGGGTCCTGCCCGGTGATCGTCACCGCCGCGGTCTGCGGGTCCAGCCGCGACCCGGACACGGTCAGCTCGTTGACGAACGGCGTCGTGAACAGCGGGTTCTCGCCGATCCGGTTCGCCTGGCCGGCGGGCAGGGCCCGCAGTGTGCCGTCCGGCCCCAGGATCTGGCCGTTGGTGAGCGTGGAGTACCGCGGGGTGAACGTGTCGGTGTTGGTGGTGGTGCCGCGCACCTCGAAGTCGATGAACCCTTGATCGACCAGCGTCGCGCCTGGGCCGGGCTGGCTCAGGGTGAACGCGTCGTTGTTCCAGAAGATGTTGTTGAACAGCGCCACCGGGTTGGAGAAGCGCGGTGAACCGGCGGGCAGCGTCGCCTGGAACAGCGGGTCGTTCGCCTCGGAGGCCAGGCCGGCGGAGTGCGGGTTGCCGTCGGAGTCCTCCGACGATCCGGTGGAGACGTTGTTGGCCACGGTGTTGTTGACGATCGACACGTTCGACGAGTCATCGAGGGTGATGGCGCCGCCGATATCCGCCGCACCGTTGTTGTTGATCATGTTGTTGCGGATGTTGATCCGCGCGGTGAGGGCGTCGAGCACGAACAGTCCGCCGCCGTCGTCGCCGGAGTAGTTGCTCTGGACCAGGTTGCGGTCGACGTCCACCGTCCCGGTCCCGTCGCCCAGGGAGGACGGCGAGCCCACCGGCAGCTCGGTCTCGATGGCGATGCCGGCGCCGGAGTCGACGGAGTCGTTGTAGTAGATCTGGTTGTCGTGGATCCGGCCGCCGGGGCTCAGGCCGATGTGGGACACGCCGGCTCCATAGTTGACGCTGAAGTTCGAGCAGATGATGTTGCTGGCCAGCTCGTAGCCGTTGGAGCCGTAGAACAGCCCTACGGCGCCGGCCTCGGTCAGGCCGCCGTTACCGGTCAGCCGGTTGTTGGCGATCCGCACGTTGTAGTTGTGGTTGACCCGGGTGCCGGTTCCGCGCGGTCCGGCGTCGTACGGCTGGCCGAGCGCGATGCCGCCGGCGACGATCCCGCCGTTGTTCTCCAGCACGTTGTTGGTCAGCTGCATGTTGTTGGCCGATGCCTGCAGCTGGATGCCGCCGGCCCCGTCGCCCTGGCCGGTGGTCAGGCCCAGGCCGTCGATGCGGGCCCGGTTGAACGCCGCGGTGGCGCTGGTGCCGATGTCGTACGCCGTGGTGGTCTTGGCCAGCACGGTGATGTCCGCGCCGCGCAGCACCGGGTGGGCGCCGCTCAGGCCGTTGTTCGTCACGCCGGCGTAGGGCGAGTTGGCGCTGATCGTCGCGTCGTAGTCCGGGGCGTTCTGCTGGAAGTACCGGCCGTCGATGACGGTGCCGGGGACGTTGAACCGGGGGTCCTCGGGGTCGCGGGCCTGCAGTTCGTGGGCGCCGATGATGCCGCCGGGGCCCCGTCCCTGCAGCTTGAGCGGCTTCCACAGCAGCACGTTCTCGTTGTAGACGCCGGGTGAGAGCACGAGCAGGCTGCCCGGGGCGGCGCTGTTGATCGCGTTCTGCAGGGCGTGCACTCCGCCGTTCCCGGTGGCCGGCGGTGGCGGTGGCACGTTCACCACGGTCGGCGTGTAGGTGACGATGTCCGTGCCGGAGCCGTTGCTGCCCAGCACGTGCAGGGTGATGCCGTTGACGCTCGACACGCCGCCGTTCGCGTCCGCCGTCGTGATCGTCAGCTGCTTCGGCCCGGGCCGGAAGGTGGTGCTGAGCGCGGGCACGTTGAGCACGATGGTGTCGGGCGTGGCGCCGCTGCCCGGGGTCCAGCTGACGATGCCGCCGCTGGATCGGGTCAGGGTCTGCACCTGGCCGGTGCGGGCGTCGGTCAGCGTCGCCCGCACGCCGGTCGTGCCGGTTGCCGTGCCGGTCGCGCCGATGAAGTCGGCCTGGACGGTGATCTGCCGGCTGCCGGTGGCGGGCACGACCGGGGTGGAGACCTGCAGCAGCTCGGGCCGGGCCGGGACGGCCGGGTCCTCGCATGCGGTGCCGGAGATCGGGTCCAGCGGCAGGTCCAGCTGCGTGGTCAGGCCGGGCCACGCCTCGGCCGGCGTGGTGGCGACCAGCAGGTTCGGGTTGAAGTTGGCGTTCGGGTGTTCCTTGGTCCCCGGGTCGTCGACCTTGACCAGGTACATGCCGGGGCACGGGCCCTGCGGAATCGGGCAGTTGAACGTCTCGGTGGAGGGCACCAGCGCCTCGAACGAGCCGTCCGGGCTGGTGGTCACGGTCGTCAGCAGCCGCCAGGTGTTCGCGTCGTAGGGCTGGTTGACGTTCGGCACGGTGTCCACCCGGGCGTAGATGCCGACCGGGATGCCGGCGATCGGTCGCGGCTCGCCGTACCACGGGGACAGCTTGTTGCGCTCGAAGTAGATGTCGTTGAAGACCTGCCCGACCAGGCGGCCCGGCGGCTGCACGTCGCCGGTCCGGTTGTCCGTGGCGGCGGTCCCGTTGGGGTCGGTCCGGAAGTTCGTCATGAGGAAGAAGTCGGCGTTGGCGTTCTGGCCGTTCTCGAGCACGACCAGGCGCTTGTCGCACAGCGGCCGGGAGGTGCTGGTGGCCTGGTTGCCGGTGTAGTAGACGCTGCGCGGGGTCAGGGTCGCCTGGTCGATGACGTGGTTGTCGCCGGCGCACGGCGGCGGCGGGATCTGCGGGGTGAACTGGTTGCCGAGGTCGACGTTGACGTCTTCCTCCCGGACGATGTGGTACAGGCATCCGTTGCCGCCGCCGGGGACGGCGCCCTTGGGGTTGCTGATCCGCTGGGTGGCGCCCGACGGGTTGCAGGCGCGGGTGTCGGCGGCATCCTTCGGCATGACCACGTGGGTGATGTAGGTGCCGGCCACGAGCGGGTGATCGGACGGGTCCGAGCCGTCGGTACACAGGTCGGTGCCCAGGTTGAACCCACTGGGGCAGTAGTCGGCGAAGGCGTAGCCGCCGTCGAACGCCCCGTCCTTGGCCTGCTCGCCGGTCAGCGGCACCTCCAGGCAGTTCGGCCCGATCTTCGGGTTGAACTGGGCGGTGATGTCCGCGCCGCTGAAGTCCCGGATCGGGTTGCAGTTCTGCTTGAACGTGTTGCCGTCGGGCTGCGGGTCCTGGCTGGCGTTGGGCTGCTGCCAGTGGTCGGTGACGTAGCGGTTGAGCACGACGTCGTCGGCCGTGTTGGCCAGGCGGTCGGGCCCGGGGCCCTCCAGCAGGACGGTCACGCCGGGGATGCCCGGCTCGTAGTCCTCGGCGGCCTGGAACCGCGCGTCGAACTCGTTGCGGGTGGTGGAGTTGAAGGTGATGCCGACGATCTGGCCGGGCGTACCGGCCGGGTAGTCGCGTTTGCCGAAGTCGACCGTCGCGCGGTGGCCCTCGACCAGAAGCTGGTTGTGCAGCAGACCGCCGCCCTGGTCCGTCGGCACGCACGGGTTGGCCGGCACCGCCGGGGGCGCCACGCTGCACGACGGGGTGACCGCGCCGGTGTGTTCGTCGTGCACGGACGGGCCCGGGTAGGCGGTGAAGCGGGCGAAGCCCTGCTCGTTGATGATCCACCGGCCGAGCGCGCCGCCTTCTGCCGTCGGGTACTCGTAGTGGCCGTTGGCGTCGGTGACCGTGGCTTCCTTGATGGAGCCGTCGCGCCACCGCTGGTCCACGTCGGTGTTCGGAATCGCCGCGTCGACGCCCGCGTCGTACCGGCCGTTGTTGTTCAAGTCCTTGTAGACGTGCCCGTCGAGCCAGCCGAACCAGCGGGACACGCCGAGACCGACCTCACCGTCATCGCCGGTGTCGTTGACGTCGACGCTCTGTCCGGCGTTCACGGTGAGCGGCTTGAAACGCATGATGTAGCTGAGTTGTTCATCCCAGACCGCCAGGTTGTAGGTGCCGGCCGGAACGTGCGGGATGTCGAAGTTGCCGTCCTCGTCGCCCCGGCCGATGTACACGGTCTGATCCGTGCTGCTGTCCGACAGGGCGACGAACGGGTTGGCGACGGGCTCGTTGTAGGTGCCGGTGGTGTAGGGCGCCCATTCCACCCAGTTGCGTGCCCGGCCGGTGATCTCACCCGTGCCGCTGCCGGTGAACGGGGTGGGCGAGCAGACGAAGCCGAACCAGTACGCGGTGCGGTTGTTGGGCGGTTCCCACAGCTGCTCGCCCGGCGCACCGGTGCCGTCGCTGCCCTCCTCGACGGGGGCCAGCAACTGCAGCCCACCGTCGATCGTCGTGGTCTGGTACCACCGGCTGTCGGGGTCGCTGTTGCAGGGCTGGTCCGGCGGGTGCACGTCGATGAAGTAGGTGGCCGGCCCCAGGTCGTCGACCTGGACGAACCCGGTGTCGTCGGTCAGGCAGTTCCCGCCGCACAGCGGGTTGTTGTTGTAGTCCACGGTGACCGCGTTGCCGGTCTGCTCCTCGAGCCCGACCTTGAAGCCCTCCAGGCCCCCCTCTTCGGTGTCCGGGGCGCCGTTGGCCCACGCGTTGTCCTCGAACACGAACACCCGGATCTTGCCCAGCGGAAGCGGGTGATCCTCGCTCTGCTCGGTCAGGTCGATCCGCGCGGTCAGCGTTCCGTCGGCGGCGGCGTCGTTGGGCAGCGTGATGTGCTTGCCCCACATCTTGTGATCCAGCGCGCGCACCGAGATCAGGTAACGTCCCGCGGGCAGCTTGACCGTGGGACGGCTCTGGTCGCCTTCGGCCACGATCGGGCTGTTGCTCTCGGTGCTCAAGGCGAGCGGATCGGCGGGAAGCTTCGTGTTGTCCGTGTTGATGATGTAGTTGAAGTTCGCCAGCTGCCCGGCGACCGGGTTGTCCCGAGCGGTCGCGTAGTCGCGGGCGTCCACGGTCACCGTGCAGCCGCCGGTCGGGCACGCCGTCGCCGCCAGCGCCGGAGAGGCACCGGTGAGTCCCAGGAGCGGTGGCAGGAGTGCGGCGACCATGAGGACGACCGTCGAGGGTGCGATCACCCGGCGAATCGGCCCGAATCGCCGCCGTGGACGCCACGTCTTGCACGCTGTCCGCAGTGCGCTTGTCATCGTCGGCCTCGACCGATCTGGTCGCATCGGCTCCACCTCCCGGCGCGACGCTCGGCACGTATTCCCTGATCAGAGCACGGGTCATGCGTCACACCCGATGATGGATCCGCGACGTCGGGCCGCGACTTTCGTGACAGGTCTGTCATCTGACTGTCATGCCGCAGGCCCGGATCCCCGCAGTCGCGGTCGCACCGGACGGCATCAATCGCCGGGGCGGGAACTGCGCGGCTGGGGCGCGGGCGCGTCCGGGCGCGCCTGTTGGGCGGCGTGGCGTGGGAAGATCAGGCAGACCCGCGTTCCCACGCCGGGTTCGCTGTCCACCCGCAGCGAGCCGCCCCACGAGCCGACGACGGCTCGCACGATCGCCAGGCCGAGCCCGGTGCCGGAGTACGTGCCTGGGGAGGCCGGTGATTCGCCCGCGCGGCTCAGCGCCTCGATCTGCTCGGGGTGCATTCCCGCGCCCGAGTCGGCGACCACGATGCTCCAGCCGTCTCGCGTGCCGGTTGCTTCGACCTCGATGCGGTCACCGGTGTCGGTGAACTTGACCGCGTTGTCGAGGAGGCAGTCGAGGGCCACCTCCAGACGGTCCTGATTGATTGATGCCGTCCCCACCGTGGAGCGCACGTCCCAGCGGCGATCCGCGGTGGGCCGCCAGCGCCGCACGATGCCGGCCAGTAGGTGGTCGACGTCTCGCATCTCGCGGACGTACGGCCCGTCCATCTGCATGAGGGTCACCAGCCGGTGCGTGATGCCGGCCAGTCGGTCCAGCTCCTCCAGCACGATCCGGGTGTCCTCCCGGATCACGGGGTCGGCGGTGGCGGCACCCATCAGCTCGGTGTGCCCACGGGCGATGGTGATCGGGGTCCGCAGCTCGTGTGACGCGAGCCGGACGAAGCGGTTCTGGGACTCGGCGCGGCGGCGCTCGGCGTCGGCGAGTCGGGCGACCTCGGCCACCATCTGCTGACGCCGCCGCACGTGCCAGACCATGACCCCGAACACCGCGGCCATCAGCGGCACCTCGGTGATCTCCTCCCACCCGATGGCGCCTGCGGCGGCATGGTGGACGAGGATGTAGCCCGTGGTGAGCGTGACCGCGGCGAGCACGGCGGCCGTGACAATCGGGCGCCAGGCGGTCAGCCCGTAGACGACGGACAGTCCGATCCACACGAGGTGGAAGGGGACCGTCTCTTTTCCCGGTAGGACGTACATCAGGCAGCTGTTGACGACTGCCGTGGCGGCCCAGCCGGCGAGGAGGAGGCGGTCATTCCGCGAGGAGTCGGTACCCGACATTGCGCACTGTCTCCACGCGCTCGGGCGCGTCCAGCTTCGCTCGCAGCCGGCGAACGTAAACGTCGACCACGTTGCTGCCCGGGTCGAAGAGGAGTCCCCACACGTCGGCCAGCAACTCGTCGCGGGTGCACGCCTGCCCGGCCCGCTCCATCAGGTGCTGAAGCAGGAGGAACTCCCGCAGCGACAGCTCGATCGGCCGGCCGTCCACCGAGGCGCGGTGCAGCCGAAGATCCAGACGGATCGGCCCCACGGACAGGGAACGCCTGGCCGGACCTGGGGCGGGGCCGCGCATCCTCGTGCGCACCCGGGCCACGAACTCCGCCACGGAGAACGGCTTGACGAGGAAGTCCGCCGCCCCGGCCTCCAGGCAGGCGACCCTGATGCCGATCTCCGGCAGCGCGGAGATGATGAAGACACGTTGGTCGGGGCGGGAGCCGACGAGCCGGTCGAGGATCTCGACACCGCTGATGCCCGGCAACATCAGGTCCAGCACCACGAGATCAAAGTCGTTGGCGAGGGCGGCGTCCAGACCGTCGGGCCCGGTGCCGGCCCGCTCGACGACGTGCCCGTCGTCGCGCAGCGCTCGCGACACGAGCCGAGCTATTCGATCGTCGTCCTCCACGACAAGTACCCGCCCCACCGGACACCTCCGTCGGCGCCCGCAACATAACCGCCCTACGCTGCGTAGCCAAGGCTCCTGTCGTAAGTCAGGCGCTGGTTGCGCCAATACGGGCATGCTCTCCCGCTGTAGCGATCGAGGGCGGTGGGCAGCCCGAAGGCACCGCTCTCGGGGCCGGCGCGGGTGATGCGCGGGCCGTGAGAGCGGTGCCTCGTGCGTGGGATCGGTTCCAGTCAGCCCTTCGGGCAGAGCGCCCAACCGTCGAAGTGGCTCTTGCCGTTGCTGGCCTGAGAGGCGTTGTAGGCGCCCGTGATCTTGCCCTTCGGGTTGATCTTGGCCGGCCCCGTGGTGCCATCGGAAGGCTCCACCAGGCCCGCGCTGACGCAATGCCCGTAGTTGAGGCCCGGGTCGGCCTGGGCGGGTGCTGCGACGCCGATCGCCGCAATGCCGCCCGCCGCCAGCGCGATGGCAAGTCTCCGCATGGTTCCCCCGTTCTGCCGCCTCGGCCCGGCCTGGTCGACCCTGGGAAGGCCAGACAGCAGCTCTAAGTTACGATCCCGCTACGCTGCGCATCGGCGTTATGCGGAGTTTGAGGGAAGCGCCAGGTGACGGCCACGCTTACCGCCCCTCGAGGCGGGGATGGTGGCGGCGATCAGATCCGCCGCGCCACGGCCCCACCGCCGCGCGCCAGCCAGCTGCCCTGCCAGGCAGCTGGCCGGCCGGCACTACCGGCGTGCGAGAGTGTGGGCCGGATGGCGGTCGACGGCTGACCGCACCGCCTCGGAGCAGGGAGGCAACCGGCCGATGTTCACCACCGCACGCCTGCAGGTCATCCTGGAGATCGCCCGCCACGGCACGATCGTCGCCGCCGCGGAGCGGCTTCAGTTGAGCCCGTCCGCGGTCTCCCACCAGCTCGCCGCGTTGGAGCAGGAGGCCGGGGTGGCACTGGTGGACCGGGGGCCGCGCAGCCTTCGGCTCACCGTCGCCGGCCAGCGCCTGGCGGACTACGCGCAGCAGATCTCCGACCTGATGTCAGCGGCCCGCGACGAGCTGGCCGCACACGGCGAGGGCCGCCAAGGGCTGCTGCGGATCGGGTTCTTCGCCACCGCCGGCACCGAACTGCTACCGCGCGCACTGTCGAGCTTCACCCGGGACCATCCGCAGGTCGAGCTGGCGCTGATCCTGGGGCAGCCGCACGAACTGCTCCCCCGCCTGCACCAGGGTGAGCTGGACCTGGTGGTGGTCTTCGACCATCCGCTGAGCCCGGCCCAGGAATCGCCGTACGCGAAGGTCGAGCCGCTGATGGTGGACCCCCAGCTGGTGGTGCTTCCCCCGGATCATCCGCTCGCCCGCCGGCGGCGGCTCCGGCTCGCCGACCTTGCCGCCGAACCGTGGATCACCACCCTCGGCGTGCAGGGCGAGGTGTCGGTGCTGGAGCTGGCGGCGCGAGCAGAGGGCTTCGCGCCGCGGATCCGCTGCCGCAGTGACCACTACGAGGTCGTGCTGGGCCTGGTCCGCGCCGGTGTCGGGGTGGCGCTGGTGCCGTCGCTCGGCCTGCGCAACCCCGGCGGGGTGGCGGTGCGGCAGCTCGCCCACGCCAAGCTGTACCGGGAGATCGGCGTGGCGCTTCGTTCCGGCAACCCCAACCCGGTGGTCGGCGCCTTCGTCGAGCGGCTGCGCGACGCGGCGGCGGCGCTCAGTCAGGAGTTGTCGGAGCGGTGGGGCCCGGCGAGCCGGTCGACTGCCGTACCCCAGCGGCGCAGTTCGGCGACGGCGGCCCGCTCCTCCCCCGCCGGGAACGCGGCGATCACGGCGTAGACGACGGTGTGCCGGCCGGACACGATGCCGGTGTCGGCGCGTACCCCGGTGTCGGTGCCGGTCTTGTTCTCCACCCGCACGCCGTCGTCCGACCATGGGTCGTGGCCGATCGAGTCGGCGACCATCGTGCGGTCGGTGTTCCCGGCGAGCCAGCCGCGCAGCAGCCGGCAGGCCTGCGGGTTCTGCCAGGTCCCCTGCGCCACCTCGGCGAGGAAGGCGCAGAGTTCTCCGGCGGTGCCGGTGGCGAAGGTTTCCGGTACGCCGGGGCCGCGTTCGGCGCGGATCCGGTCGTGCACGCTGGTGTTCCGCAGCCCGGCGTCGCGGGCCAGGTTCTGCACGGCGTCGAGGGTGACCAGCCGCAGCAGGGCGTTGGTGGCGGCGTTGTCGCTGACCGTGGCGACCGCCGTGGCCAGGTCGGCGACCGTCCACCACCGGGGCGACAGCCGGCCGAGCAGGCCCGTGCCGCCGACCTCCCGATCCTCGTCCAGCAGCTCGACCGGCTGGCCCGCCTCAAGGGTCCGGTCGGCGAGCCGCCGGGCCACCTCGCCGAGGAGCAGCACCTTGCCGACGCTGGCCAGGGGCAAGACCAGGTCGGGGTCGGCCGAGAGGGTGCGGCCGTCGTCGAGGCGCCGCACCATCGCCCCGACCCGCACCACCGGGCTCATCGCTGCCCCGGCACGGCGCGCTGCCGGTCCGGTACGGCCAGCACCCGGCCCGGCCGCGCGTCGGTGACCGCGCCGCCGTCCATGACGACCTGGCCGGCGACGAGCACGTACCGCACGCCGTGTGGCGGCGCGAGGGGATCGTCGTAGGTGGCGCCGTCGGCGATCCGCTGCGGGTCGAGGATCACCAGGTCGGCGGTGTACCCGTCGGCGAGCAGCCCGCGGTCGTGCAGGCCGAAGCGGTGGGCGGGCATGGCGGTCATCTTGTGCACGGCCCCCGCCAGGTCCAGTAGTCCCACGTCGCGAACGTAGTGGCCGAGGACCCGGGTGAAGCTGCCGGCCCACCGCGGGTGGGGGCGGCCTCCCTTCGGTACGCCGTCGGAGCAGAGCATGGTCAGTGGGCTGGCTAGCACCCGGCGGACGTCGTCCTCGTGCATGGAGTGGCTGAGGATGGTGACGTCGCCGTGTTCGGCGACAAGGAGGTCGCAGGCGTAGTCGACGGGGTCGACGCCGGCCGCGGCGGCCAGGTCGGCGATGGTGTGCCCCTGCGCGTCGGGGTTGTTCGGCGCGGAGGCGACGCGGATCAGGTCCCAGCCGCCGTTGCCGACGGTGTTCTCCCAACCGGGCACACCGGCGACCAGGTCGTGGCGGATCCGGTCGCGGACCGCCGGGTTGGCGGCGGCGATGAGCATCGCCGGTACCCCGTCGGCGATCAGCCACGGCGGCAGCATCGCGTGCAGGGCGGTGCTGCCAGCGGTGTACGGGTAGACGTCGCAAGTGACGTCCAGCCCGTCGGCGCGGGCTTGTTCGAGTCGGGCGAGGGTGCGGACGGTGGCGCCCCAGGCTCGCCGGCCCGCGGTCTTGTGGTGGGAGACCTGCAGCGCCGACCCGGCCGCGGTGGCGATCTCGATGGCCTCTTCGAGTGCGGCTTCGACCTGGGACATCTCGTCGCGCAGGTGGGTCACGTACGGCTTGCCGTGTGCGGCCGCGACCCGCGCGAGGGCGATGACCTCGTCGGTGCCGGCGTTGACGCCCGGTGAGTAGATCAGGCCGGTCGACAGGCCGGCCGCGCCCGCAGCGAGGGCCTCGTCGAGCAGCTCGCACATCGCCTGGATTTCGGCGGGGGTGGCCCGCCGCTGGGCGAAGCCGACCACGGCGGCGCGCAGCGTGCCGTGGCCGACGAGGGCGGCGAGGTGGTTACGCCGGGCCACGCCCTGGGCGTCGGCGAACTCGGCGAACGACCCGTACGCCGACGCGGGTGGCCCGAACGTCGCGGCGATCAGCTCCCGCACCGGTTCGGTGCGCTGGGGCGGGACCGGGAAGGGGCTGATGCCGCAGTTGCCGCAGATCTCCGTGGTGACACCTTGGAGCAGCGGCGCCCGTCGCAGCACCTCCCGCTGCTCGTCGTCCCCAGCGAGGAGGTCGGAGTGGGTGTGCACGTCGATGAAGCCCGGCGTGACAGCCAGGCCGGTCGCGTCGATGACCTCGGCGGCGGGGGTGCGGCTGCCCGGTGGCAGCAGCACGAGCCGCCCGTCGCGGACGCCCACGTCGGCGGGGCGGGACGGCGCGCTGGTGCCGTCGACCACGTCGGCGCCGGTGATCAGCAGGTCCAGCTGGTCCATCAGAGCACCTTGGACAGGAAGGCGCGGGTACGGTCGTGCTGCGCCGAGGCGAGCACCTCCCGCGGCGGGCCCTGCTCGACGATCAGACCCTCGTCCATGAAGACGAGGTGGTCGCCGACCTCCCGGGCGAAGCCCATCTCGTGGGTCACCACGATCATGGTCATCCCGCTCGCCGCGAGGTCCTTCATCACCTCCAGCACCTCCCCCACCAGTTCCGGGTCCAGCGCCGAGGTCGGCTCGTCGAAGAGCATCAGCTTCGGCGACATGGCCAGCGAGCGGGCGATGGCCACCCGCTGCTGCTGGCCGCCGGACAGCTGCGCCGGGTAGTGGTGGGCGCGGTCGGCCAGTCCCACCCGGTCGAGCAGTTCGGCGGCGCGCCGCCGCGCGGCGGCGGCCGGGACGCCCTTCACCGCGACCAGGCCCTCCATGACGTTCTCCAGGGCGGTGCGGTGCGGGAACAGGTGGAAGCGCTGGAAGACCATGCCGATCGACTCGCGCTGCCGGCGCAGCCGCGCGTCCGGCAAGGGCCGCAGCCGGCCGCCGCGCTCCTCGTAGCCGATCAGATCGCCGTCGACGTAGACCCGGCCCGCCTGCGGCTCCTCCAGGTGGTTGAGGCAGCGCAGCAGGGTGGACTTGCCGGAGCCGGACGGGCCGACCACGCAGACCACCCGGCCGCGTTCGATGGTCAGGTCGATGCCGCGCAGCACCTCCAGCCGGCCGAAGCTCTTACGCAGGGCGTGGCACTGCACCATCGGTGGCGTCATCGGGCGCTCCCGGTGAAGCGCAGGTTGCGGGCGATGCGCCCGCGCAGGTTTCCTGGCGCGGTGGCGCCGAAGCCGCGGCTGAACCGGCGTTCCAGGTAGTACTGGCCGATGCTGGCGACGGTGGTCAGGACCAGGTACCACAGGGACGCGACGATCAGCAGGGCGATCACCTCGAAGTTGGTCAGGTAGAGCCGCTGGGCGACGGTGAGCAGGTCCGCGCCGGCGATCACCGAGACCAGCGAGGTGGTCTTCAGCATGGAGATGAATTGGTTGCCGGTCGGCGGGACGATGATCCGCATCGCCTGGGGCAGCACCACCCGCGTCATGATCTTCGCGCGGGACATGCCCAACGCCGCCGCGGCCTCCTGCTGCCCCGGGTCAACGGCGCGCAGGCCGGCCCGGACGATCTCGCTCATGTAGGCGCCCTCGTTGATGCTGAGCCCGAGCAGCGCCGCGACGAATCCGGTGACCAGTGTGTTCGTCTCCCAGGTCATCAGCTTCGGGCCGCCGAACGGCACCCCAAGCCCGATCTCGGGGAAGATCAGCGCGATGTTGAACCAGAAGATCAGCTGCACCAGCAGCGGCGTGCCGCGGAAGAACCACACGTAGGCCATGGCGCCGGAGCGCAGGATCCGGCTGTCGGAGACCTGCATCAGCGCCACGACGACGCCGAGCACCACACCGATCGCCATGGACGCGACCGTGAGCTGGACGGTGACCCAGAGCCCTTCCAGGATGACCCGGTCGAACTGGTACTTGACGACGATGTCCCAGTGCAGGTTCGGGTTGATCGCGATGGTCCAGGCCAGCCAGGCCAGGACCAGGGCGGTCACCCCGGCGGCCAGCCAGCGCCCCGGCCGCAGCGGGTGGCTGATCCGGTTCGCCTCCAGGCCGGCGGGCCCGGCCGAAGCCGGGCCCGTGGCGCTCGTCTTCACCGGCGTGCTCACTTCTGGTCGTTGACCGTCGCGGCCTGCACACCGCTGCCCTGCACGCCCCACTTCTCCAACAGCTTGGTGTAGTCGCCCGACTCGATCAGCTCCTGCAGGGCCCGCTGGACGGCGTCACGCAGCTGGCTGTCCTTCTTGTCGATCGCGATGCCCCACGGACCCGCCTCGTACTGGGCCTCCAGCACCTCGTACTTGCCCGCCTGCTGGGCCAGCATCTTGGCCACCGGGTAATCGACGATGGTGGCCACCGCACGACCGGCGTCGATCTGCAGCAGACCGGTCGGGGCGTCCTCACTCTGCGAGATCGTCATCTTCTTGGCGCACGAGGCGTTCTGCTTCTCGCCGATGGCGAGGTTGGAGCTGCCCTTGGCCAGCACCACCGCGCGGCCGCACAGGTCCGCCAGGTCCTTCACCCCGGCCGGGTTGCCCTTGGCCACCATGATGGCGCCGCCGGCCTGGAAGTAGTCGACGAAGTCGACGGCCTTGCGGCGCTCCTCGGTGTCGCTCATCGAGGACATCGCCAGGTCCCACCGGTCGGCCTGCAGACCCGGGATCAGGCCGGGGAAGCTGGCGTTGGTCATCTCCAGCTTCAGGCCGAGCCGCCCGGCGATCGCCGCCGCCAGCTCCGGGTCAACGCCGGTCAGTTCCTGGGTCCCCTCCTTGTACATCTCCATCGGCGGGTAGCCCTCGGCGGTGGCGACCCGCAGGACGCCCTTCTCCTTGAGGGCTGCCGGGACCAGGTCTGCCGCCTTGGCGTCGGCGGCGGCCGAGGCGGAGGCACCGGCCTGCGGCGTCTGGCCGCTGGTCGAGCGGCCGCAGCCGGCGACGGCGAGTGAGAGTGCGGCGAGACCGACGACAATGCGAAGCGCACGCTTCCTGACCACCGGAAACCTCCTGCCTGAGACGATGGCGGGGACCCTATCCGGGATCGGCCAGCGTGAACAGCCCGAATGCTTTGCGGGGTGAGCACCTAAATCTTCAATGCTCAGTCCCGCAGCAACAGGCGGCAGGTGACTCAGAGGGCAGCGTCGTCGAAGGACCGGCGTTCGGCAGCCGCGAGATCCTCGTGCGACGTCGAGGCGGACGGCCTTATCCGGGCCTAGCCGGACCCTCCCCGCGTGATGCAGGTCAGGGTCGAATCGGGTCGTCGGGCGCGACCACTCGGAAGCGTTCGGCGACCACGAGAGTGTCATCATCGATGACCGGGGTGCGGCCCAGGAACTCGCTCACACCCTCGCTCTGGAAGAACTCCTCGTGGGCTGCCCGCCACTGCGCGACGTCGGCGTAACCGCGTCCCTCGGCCCGTGCGAAGTCGTCGTCGATCTCCTTCATGGCGACGACGCGGACGTCGACGAGTTCGATCGTGACGGCCGGGCGGCCTTCGGAATCAAGCACCGCGAAACGCTGACCGGTTACCGGCACCGCCTCTCCGGCGTGCTCGTAGATCTCCACAAGGCCCGTGAGCGCGGTCTTCTCACCGCTCAGGATCGCCGCCACACCCCGGTCACGTTCCGGACCCGGAAAGGCGAGTTCGAGGGTCGGGAGATCATCATGTTCCATCGAGCGAGCGTACAAGCCCCCTGATCAACGGGACCTGTTGGGCGCGGACATCGACGGCGAGGTCCCGCGTCCTACCGATGGCTGTAGGAGGAGCTGACCGCCGGCTGGCCGGTGTAGTTGAGTCCCGCGCGGTCGTCGGCGCCCAGGTACGTGTACGGCAGGGACACCTCGCCGGGCCCGTTCCGCGCGATCCGGCGGCGGGTGTCGACGGTGAAGCCCGCCTCGCGCAGCGGGCCGTCCACGAGACACAGGTCTCCACCAGCGTCTGCCACGCGATCTGTGGCTCGCATCACGCGACCCGGCTGTCACACGGACCGGATCACCGGCATCTCCATGCCCGTAGGCACGCCGCGCGCCCGTCCGCGCGGCCCGCAACTCCACGAGCAGGAGCTTGATTGTGAACGAGCAGACCACCCACCGGCAGGTCGCGCTGATCACGGGGGCGAACAAGGGAATCGGCCGCGCGACCGCCGAGCAGCTCGCCGCCCTGGGCATGACGGTCCTGATCGGCGCCAGGAACGCGCGGCACGGCGACGAGGCCGCCGCGGCGGTACGCGCGGCGGGCGGCGAGGCGCACGCGATCGCCCTGGACGTCACCGACCCGGCCACCGTCCTGGCGGCCGCGAGGCAGGTCGAGGAGCGTTTCGGCCACCTCGATGCGCTGGTCAACAACGCCGGCATCTCCGGCGCCGGCAACGTCGCTCCCTTGGACGTCCGCGGGCAGATCCCGAGCGTCGCCGACCTGAACATCGTCCGGGCGGTGTTCGAGACCAACGTCTTCGGGGTCATCACGGTGACCAACGCCATGCTCCCGCTGCTGCGGCGGTCACCGGCGCCGCGCATCGTCAACCTGAGCAGCGACGCCGCCTCGCTGACCATCACCAGCGACCCGGACGGTCCGTTCGCGGGACTGCCCCCGGTGGCCGGATACACGCCGTCCAAGACCGCGCTGAACGCGCTGACCCTGCAGTACGCCAACGAGCTGCGCAAGGACGGCATCCTCGTCAACGCCGCCGCGCCTGGCTTCTGCGCCACGGACATCAACCAGCACACCGGGCACCGCACCGCCGCCCAGGGCGCCGCGGTCGTGGTGCGTCTGGCCACGCTCGGCGCGGACGGACCGACCGGCGGGTTCTTCAGCGAGGACGGCCCGATCCCCTGGTAGCGGCCCCGTGAGCGAATCGACCACCGGGGGCGAACGAGCCCGGACACCCGACCAGACCTGAATCGCCGACCAACTCGCAAGGAGCATCCCATGAACCTCGCACTGTGGATCGTCGCCGGACTGCTGTCCGCCGTCCTCCTGGTCAGCACCGCCAAGATTTTCGTACCTAGGGAGAAGATCGCCGCCGTGGGCCACGCCGGGGAATGGGTCCTGGACTTCAGCCCTGGCGCCCTCCGGACCATCGGAACCCTCGAAATCCTGGCCGCGGTGGGCCTGATCATGCCCGCCGTACTCGACATCGCGCCGGTCCTGGTGCCGGTGACCGCTGTCTGTGTGGCGTTGCTGTTCGTCGGTGCGGCGGCTATGCGTCTGCGCCGTGGCGAGACGCTGACGATCGTGCCCGACCTGATCTACCTCGCCCTGGCCGCCTTCCTGGCCTGGGGCCGCTTCGGCCCCGAGTCCTTCACCGGCTGACCGAGCGCGGCGCAAGCAGCTCTTGAGTCTGCCGGTGGTCGGCCTCCTGCCGAACGGCCTCCATGAAGCCACGCCAGGTGCCGGCTGCGGTCTTCATCATCCGGTCGATCATTGCGCAGGCGGACGCCACGTCAGGGAAGTCGTACAAGACCGGTGCAAGGATGTCCTCTACTTGGCGGCTGGCGGAGTGGAAGGATGCGTGAGGGTGAGGTATGTCAGGGTGGAGCGGACCGGGGACGGCACGGTTCTGGACCCCGATGCGTACCTGCGGCAGTTGCCGTCGTTTGCTGACTCGTTGCCCGAGGGGGCCCGCCGGTTCGCCACGGACCCCGGTCACTACGACTTCTTCGGGCAGCGGTGCGTCAAGGACCTCAAGCCCGCCCGGCTGACGTCCGCTGAGACGGGCGGGAGCCGCTGGGTCGAGTTGAACCTGCGGCACAACTGCTGGAAGCACGAGGAAGACCTGACTATCCGCTACAGCGGCGTGCGGAGCCTGGCGATTGAGCCGGCTGACAAGGGGATGGACGTGGCCCAGCTCCAGGACGTGATGCTGGACGAGCTGCTGCCGCATGAACACGGGTGCCGACATGAGATCGTTTGCCTTTCCGGAACGCTGGTCCTGACGAGCCAGGACCTGACCGCCACCTGGATGCACGCCGACTGCCCGGAGCGTGAGCCGGGCCGGTGAGCCAGCCTTGCGCCACGTTCTCACCGCGATCATCGAATCGCACCGTCGCTGCGCCAGCCCTCAGCGGAGTGTCACCCAGGTCCTGATACCGATCTGTCACGCAGGTCCCGAGATCGCACAGCTAGCTGCCGGCGATGCCTGGTCTCGCATGATGGTTGACGAAACGGCGTCGAAGGATGTTTGACGCCGGGTCATGATCGAATACTGGTCGTGATCTGGTGTTGAAGGTGATCGTAGGGGTTGGCCGGCACAGGTCTGTTGCATGCGAGCATCTGTGTCATGGCCCTAGCGGACGATCTCGCTGAGTGGACGGACGTGGATGGCGCCCAGTACGAGTTGGGCCGGTCCCTGGGTCTGTTCACGGATCGAACGTTCATGCAGGTCAAGTGGGTGTTCTGGTCGGACAATCGGCTCGGTCAGGCGCTATGGGACATGCTGCATGCCCTGGTGCAGGCTGGCGTTCTGGAGTGCCGCGACGAGCCCGACCATCAGGTTCGTTGGAGGACCGCAACACCCCTCGGTGGCCTCACGGTTGAAAGCGCGCAGTGATCTGGTGTTTGGCCTTCGTGCGGTTGAGGTCGGTGGTGCTGCGGCGGGCGACGGCCGCGATCGGGGTGTCGGCGTCGTAGACGGTGACGGTGTGCTCGTCGAGGGCGACGGATACCAGCTTGCGGGCGTGGACCTTGCCGACCTGGATGCGTTGCCCCGCGACCTGGATGCTGCCGGTGATGGACACGACCCGTTCCACCTCTGGAATGGCTGCTGGCGGCGGGACCGCGGACGCTGGGCGGGCGTCACGGATGCGGCCGAGCGCGGTGGGCGGTAGTGGGCAGCGCAGGGTGCGACGCAGCTGCCCGGCTTCGTCGATGACGTGCAGGAGTATGCCGTCGACGCGGATCCGGACCCGTTGACCGGCAAGCGGCAGGCCGATGCTGATCTGACGGCCGGCGATGCTGATGCCGCCGCAGGCATTGACGACTCGGTCGACCTCGACGGCGGTGGTCTGCGACTCAGGCTGCGGCAGTGGGGACGCGATCCGTGACACGAGAGCCGACTCCGTCTGTTCCGGCAGCGTCCGGCTGTGCGTCAAGGCCCACTGACGTGCGGGGCCGGGCCGGCTCGCCCCGGCCTGGTGACAACCTCCCGCCGGCGTCGGCCGGGCCGGCCGCACCCTCGCGTGCGTGATTCAGCCGGAGGCAGCGACGGGATCGGACGGTTGCTTGACAGCTCAGCTTCACTGGAAGCTCGCAGCCACGGAGCGGCACGGAGGCCACGTAGCTTTCCGAAGCTCGATCGCCGGTAGCCGGGAAGTCAGATTCGGCGCGGTACGGCTCCGTCCTGCCAGCGGTAGAGGTCGCGCAGCAGGGAAATCTCGGCGCCGTGATGGATCAGCTCCCTGTTGACGTGCAGGATTCTGTTCTCCATGGGAAACCGCTCGGGACCCACCGTGGGCGGATTCTCCAGGTCAGCGTCCGAGAGGTCGCGAACCCCCGCGTTCCATTTCCCATACATCTCATCGAGTTGTTTGAGCGCCTCGTCAGCGGTTCCTGCGTAGGCGAATGTCTCGGAGTCGACGTCCTGGCCGCCGAAGTACCATCCGACCCGATAGCCCAGACACGAGACGATGATGTGCGCCAGCCGCCAGGCAATCGTGGTCACTGGCGCCGGCACCGGGCTAGGGAACACGTAGTCCATCGTCCATTCCCCCGAACCTTCCGACATCGGTGCGGCCGACGTGCCCCGTGGGCGGATACTCCAGCAGCCGCTCACGGGCTCCCAGAAGTACTCCTCGTCGGTAAGACCCTCCAGTCGTGGCCGTAGGTTCTTGCGCCAGTACCAGTCCAACTGCTCCGAGAGCTGCTCGCTTCTTGTCACTTCCGCACCCTACGTACAACGCACCTGGCTGCGACCCTCGCGGACACCGGGCCACTGTCTGCCGCGTGCCCGGTCGGTGCCTGATGTAGGGGACAAGATGTGTCAACGGCGGCGCGGCCTGTTTCCGGGGCCGTGATTGAGGACCACCACGCGCTCGTCCTGGTCCCAGCCATGCCGCGTCTCGTAAGCAAGGAGCTCAAGCTTCGCCTCTGGCTGCGCGATCCGGTTTCGCCAACAGGGTCGGAGGCCCGAGTACCACAGGTTGATGACCCCTAGCACGAACGCTGCGACGGCGACCACCGCGCTCACGGCTTGAGAGCTCATGCGACGAGGGTGGAGGCGCGGCCCTGTCTTGGCAGGGTCCCGAACCCGCCGCGGCTTAGGTCGAGGGGTGGCGCGACCACAAGGTCCGCGAAGTGGATCGCGGCCGTGTTCGATTCCTGCTGCAACCCTCGCAGCACCAAGGGTTGAGGCGATAGGAACCCGGGCAGCGGCTGACATCAATCATTGACATCAACGGTAGCGGCCAAGGTGGGACGAGAGGCGACGGATGCCGCCCCGACGTCGGACCCCGTAACGTCAGGGGACATTGCCACCCTTGCCGAACGCGCCTTAGAAGCGAGGGTCGGAACGGGCGAGAGAGCCTGGAGTCGACGAGGACGAGGCCCAGTCCGTTGTCACGCCGTTAAAGGCGGACCAAGAGTACCCGACGAGGACCATCAACGCTTAGTGTTTGCGCAGCTCAGCGCCCGGGTTGGCCAGCTTCGCCGGACGAGCCAATAGGCCGGCGACAGTTCAACGCCAAGTGACCGAGCGGCGGTCTCGGCGTCAAACGGGTCGCGGTAGCTGAGGCGTCGCCCGTAACATCGGCGGGCCGGGGCGGCTCCCAGGTGCGCTTCCTTCTCCTTTCTTCGACTGAATGCAGCGTGCCGACTCTCCGCCCCGGCATCTGTCTGCCGCAGCGGCGCCGACCGCCGGCACACCCGGCCGGAGGAGGACGCCGCTGATGGACGCGCTCGCGACGATCCTGCTGCGCCGGGCCGGCTCGGTGGCGCTGCCGGCGCCGGCCGCCGCGCCGCCCGCCAACGGCGATGCCTGGGTGGCCAACCTCGAGGCCGACCTGGCCGCCACGGGCTGGCTGCTCGACGCGGCGATCCGGCGGCGGTTCGCCCTGCTGGACCCGGTGACCCGGATGCGCTGGGCCGACTTCGTCTGCGCCGTCACCGCCGAACTGATCGGTGCCGACCGGGAACACGTGCCGCTGTTCCGCCGCTTCCCGGACACCCCGGCCGACCCGGACCGGCTCTACGTCGAGCGCCTCATCGTGCATCTGCTGCAGACCGACGCGGCGCCGTGCATCCTGTGCGGGGCCGAGGGCCGGGTCCACCCGCTGGACCCCTGCGGGCACCTCGTCTGCGCGGACTGCTTCGACGCCGACGCGTACACCGCCTGCCCGATCTGCGGGCGGCGGCTGACCGCCGGCAACTCCTACCTGCCGCTCACGGCCGAGGCGGCGCCGCCGGCGTCGTCCACGGCGCCGCCGGTGCGGCTGCGCCGGCTCACCCTGGACCACTCCCCCGCCGGTACCGCCGTCCGGCTGCGGGACGACCTGGTGGGGCGGCCCACGGCGCTCGGCGAGGCCGATCTGGCCGACCTGCGGACGCTCGTCGCCGCGACCGCGCCGGACCGCCTCGACTGGCTGCCGGCTGTGGTGCCCGCCCGGGAGACCCTGGCTGTGGTGATCGCGGAGGCGCTGCACCGCACGGCACTCACCGCCGCCCAGGAGCGGGTCCTCGCCGAGGCCGCCGCCCGCTGGGGCACGGCCACCGACGTGGCCCGCACGCTGTGGGCGTACTCGGGCGGGGATCCCGGCCTCGTCCTGCCGCGGCGACGCCGCGACAACCCGGCGTCGGAGATGTACCGGCCGGTCGACGAGCCGGCGGTGACCGTCGGCACGCCGCGGGTACGGGCGCTGCCCCGACCGCTGCGCCGCACGGTGCTCACCTTCATCGGCTCCCTCGGCCCGGTCACGGCGGCCGAGGACATGGCACGCCACCCCACCGTCTGGAAGCGGCTCGCCGAGCGGCTGCACCCCTACGAGCGCATCACCGCGTACCCGGACGTGGCCGTCGCGTTCGCCGCGCTGCGCGGCACCCGCACTCCGACCGGCGGCGCGCT
This sequence comes from Micromonospora sp. NPDC004551, assembly GCF_040609975.1. NCBI lineage: Bacteria > Bacillati > Actinomycetota > Actinomycetes > Micromonosporales > Micromonosporaceae > Micromonospora > Micromonospora sp. NPDC004551. Next base: position 183,441 of record NZ_JBEXLM010000013.1, read on the forward strand.
CGGCACCGCGATGGTCACCGCCGCTGGGCGCGAGCCCGAGCGGCTGATCCTGTCCTGGCACGCCGACGGCACGGTGTCGGTGCGGGTGCGCACCTTCGCCGCTCTGGTCGAGCGGGCGGCGGCCGAGGGAGACGCGGCCGACGTCGCCGCCCTGCTCGTCCAGCGGCCCGGCGACCTGTGGCGGCGCCTCGACCATCTGCTGCGCCTGGCCGGCGACGACCCGGACGCGCAGCGCGTCGTGCTGGACGCCGCGCGGCAGGTCGCGCCCCGGGTCTCGCCGACCGTCCTCGCCGACGCGGCCGCCGCGCTGACCGGCCGCGACGCCACGGTCGCGGTCGTAGAGGCGGTGGAGATGGCCGCCGACGCGTCGATCTCGGAGGCCGCGCAGGCGGTCGGAGTCGGACACATCGGCACGGTCGGGGCCGCGCTGGGGCGCGCGCTGGGGCTGCGGACACTGCGACCGGCCAGGGCCGCGCAGGTTCGCGGCGCGGAGCCGGGTACGCCGCGGCGCACGTTCTTCCCCAGGGGTGACGTGGTGCGGGCGTGGAGCGCACCGGAGCGCCGCCGCCCGCTGCCCGCCGACGCGATCGCCGAGATCCGGGCGAGCGTCGACGCCGAGCTGGTCGACCGGGCCGGCGGGTTGGACCGGTTCGATGTGGCCGTGCTGGACGCCGCGCTGGGCCGGGTGCCCGCCCCGCGACGTGAACGCGCGGGCTCCGCCCAGCTGGCTGGTTGGCCGCGGGGCAGCGTCCGCCGCCTGCCCGACCTGGACGTGCTGCGACTCTTCCTGCACTGGACCGACGGCGAGAAGTTCCGCGTCGATTTGGACCTGTCCTGCGCCTTCTACGACGGGGAGTGGATGCCGCGGGGCCACTGCGACTACACCCGGCTGCGGTTCAAGGGGAGCGCCGCGATCCACTCCGGTGACCTGACGTCGGCACCGCCGCCGCTGGGCGCCACCGAGTTCCTCGACCTCAACCGGGCCGCGCTGCTGTCATCGCGGGTGGAGTGGGCCGTGCCCGTGGTGTTCAGCTACAACGACGTACCGTTCGAGGCGCTCGATGCCGCGATCGCCGGCTTCTCCCTTCCGGAGCGGGGTGGCCGGCAGTTCGACCCGGCCCGGGTCGTGCAGCGGTTCCACCTGCGCGGCGACGCCCGCGCACTCGCGCCGCTGGTGCTCAACGTGCGCACCGGCGAGGTGATGTGGATCGACGCGAGCCTGTCGACCGCCGGGTACGGTCACAACGTCGGCGGGTACCGCGCGCGGCTCGGCGGGCTCGCCGCCGACCTGTGGGAACACTTCCGCGCCGGCATCCGCCCGACCCTGCTGGACCTTGCCGCCTGGCACGCCTCGGCGCGGGCCGACCTGCTCGTCGTCGCGCACGCGGACGGCACCACCACGCAGGTGCCGGTCGGCCGCGGCGCCGAAACCGTGGCCGCGGTCCGTGCGGCGGCGACCCGGGACACCCGGGACGGCACGTCGCCGCGGCCCCAGGGCGGGAAGGCGTTCGTCGCGACGGTGGACCAGGACCGACTGACGGTGCTCCTCGACGGCGAGGTGGCCGACGGCTCCGTCGCCCTTCTACTCGACGGGCCTGCCGGGACGCCATGGACACCGGTGTCCGCCGCGGACCTGGCCGCCGGACTGGTGCCGCGGTAGCCGTCGCACCGGCATCGGTCCGGACCCGTACCCGTACCGTGGGGCGGTGGCTCCCTTCGCGCGAATGCTGACAACGGCACGTACTGTGCGGCTGCTCATGCCGGTGGCCGCGCTGCTGTTCCTGGGCCTCGCGCTGCTGATCCGCGTCGTCGACGACGGGGCGCTGCGGCAGTACTCCGGCACCGCGCTGTACGCGTCGATGGTCTGGGCCGCGGTGCTGTTCCTGCGGCCACGGATGGCGCCGGCCCCGGCCGGGGCGGTCGCCACCTTGTTCTGCTGGTTGGTGGAGTGCGCGCAGCTGACCGGGGTGCCGGCCGAGCTGTCGGCGCGGAGCCTGGCGGCGAGGCTGGCGCTGGGTGTGCAGTTCGACCCGGTCGATCTGGCCTGGTACCCGGTCGGCGTGGTTCCACTGGTGGTGCTGCACCACCTGGTGCGCGCGCGGGCCCGCCCGACGCCGCAACCGGCGCCCGACGACCTCCCCCCGCCGGCAGCCCACCCGGTTGACGCCCGGCAGTAGCGGCCAGCCACATCGCGGGCCACGTCCGCCGGGCTATTCGGGGCGCTTGGCCGCCAGACCGGTACACCGCTGTGCGGTGGCGAGCTTGTCGAGGATGCGCTGCCGGCCGGCCCCGGTAGCCGGTACCGGCTGGCCGTTGCCGGAGACGGTCGCCGGGACGAACTTGCTGTCCACCACTGTCCGGCCGCGTACGACCAGCTGCAGCACGCCGGAGTCCGTACTGTGCGACGTGCTGTACCAGAGGAAGTTGCCCAGCCCGTAGTGCACGTAGGTCCGGCCCAGCCAGCCGTCGGCCAGCAGCGTGTGCGCGTGCGCACCGACCACGATGTCGGCGCCGGCCCCGGACAGCCTGCCGGCGAACGTCTTCATCTCCCCGGTCGGGCACGAATTGCCCTCGATGCCCCAGTGCATGAAGACGATGACCAGGTCAGCCTGCGCCCGCGCCGAGCGCACCGCGGCGGTGGCCCGGGCGGGATCGAACGCCATGGCCACCCCCGGTCGGGTGTCGGTCGCCCGCCACGACCCGGCCAGGTCGTGTACCTGGGACATGCCGAGCACCGCGATCCGCAGCCCTCGTACCGTCGTGAACCAGGGCGCGTACGCCGCCTCGGCGTCGCGGCCCGCACCGAACACCGGGTACCGGGCTTCCGCCGCGGCGTCGAGGGTGTCGGAGAGCCCCTGCTGGCCGTAGTCGAGGATGTGGTTGTTGGCGATCGACACCGCGTCGACGCCTGCCGCGCGCAGGGCCGCGAAGGCGGTCTTCGGGGCCCGGAAGTGGTATTTCTTCGGCTCCGGGGTGCCCCGGTCGGTCACCGCCGTCTCCAGGTTGACCAGCGTGACGTCGGCGTCGCGCAGCGTTGACGCGATCGGTCCGAACGCCGTCTCCGGTTCGTCGAGCAGGCGCAGGGTACGGCCGGTGAAGTGGACGTCACCGGCGAAGGCCAGCCGCACCTCGACCGCAGAGTTCGGCTCCGGCGTCGCGGCGTCGCTGGCGGACGAGGTCGGACCCGCCGTGCCGCCGTGCCAGACCGGTGCCGGGCCGGGCGATCCTGTTGCGCATCCCGCCAGCCCGACGCCGACCACGACCGCCGTCAGCGCCGCCAGCGAGGAACGCGCCGTCCTGCGCTTCACGGGGCAGACGGTACGCGGTCCGAGCGACGCCCGGTGACCCGGCGGCCATCACCACAGAAGCAGACCCTGACGCGCTTCTGGACGCGGTAGCCTCCGTGGCCCGACTGGCGCACACCTCGACGCGCCCCGTGCACTCACATGCCGATGTGAGTGCGACGGTTGACCGGTTGACGGAGATCAAGCTGGAGGGTGTCGGATCTGCCGGGTGCCGTTCGTAGCGTATGCAGACACGGACGTCGGGTCCGGGGACGATCGGAGGGGGCGGACATGCCTGAGTACCTCATCTACTTCAATCAGCAGTGGGTGGGTGAGCACACCGAGGGGTGGTTCCGCGGGCGCGGTCCACTCGCCAGGGCGGTTGTTGATGAGATCAAGGCCGCCGGGGCATTCGTCTTCGCCGGGGGCCTGGAGGAAGAGGACGGCCCGGTCTTCAACGCAGACGCCACGGGCGGGGCGGTGGTCTTCACCGACGGGCCCTATGTCGAGAGCAAGGAGTTCCTGGGTGGCCTGACCATCGTGGACGTGCCGGATGAGGCGACCGCCCGGATGTGGGCCGGCAAGATCGCGGAGGCATGCGGCTGGCCGCAGGAGGTTCGCCGGTTCAAGCCGCGGCGCGTCTTGCAGGGATGAGATCGTCACTCGTCGGCTGAGGCTTGAGCCGAGGCGTGGCCGGCACCGGGGGGACGTCGCTGCTGCGGTATCGGCCAGGATTCGACCAGGCACGGGGGCGGCCAGCGAAGTGCCGCCCCCGGAGCCGGCCGACGAAATCGCTTCGCCGTACTCATCTCGCCGCTGATGACGCGTCACCGACAGTGACCGGTCCGCCTTGTGCTTCAGCTTCCGGTAGCCGAGAAGAGTGCGTCTACAGTCAGTACCTGGTCGAGATCGGAGTGCCGGTTCGCATGACAGACCGACTGGCGGCAGTCGCCGAGCTCTGGGAGGCGCACACGCAGGCCCCGTTTCCTGGCCGACTGAGAAGTGTTGACGTGGTCGGCGTCAGCATGGTGCTGCTCGATTCCAATGTGGCCGGCTGCGTCAGCACCTGGCTGCATCGAGGCGGAAACATCGATGACGGGCGGTGGGACATCCTTGCGGCATGCGAACAGGAACTCCGCCGTGTCATCCCGGAGTTGGACGACGATGAGTCCGCGTACTACCAGCGACTGTTGGACATGACGGTATTGGTCCTCAAAGCGCCGGACGACTCATCGCCCAACTGAGCGGCGTTCATGTCACGCCGAACTGGCTCGGTTGCCGTCCGGAAATGCCGAGATCAGTGCGTTACCTGCTACGGCGTGTCTGGCCAGTCGGCCACGATGACCAATGGGACTGAGTCCGGCGACCGGTAGTGGTCGCCAGGAAGGTACTCGAGGTGCTGATGCCGGTTGACTGCCCGGTCATCGGCCGTCTCGGCTTGCTGAGCCACGCCGTCGAGCGCATCCCAAATGATGTCGAGATACTCGCGACCACCGGAGAAGTGCAGCGTGGTCCCGTCTTGCATACGGACGAGCAGCGGGCCGGTGGTCGCCTCTTGACTGACAACCCCGCCGGTGATCGGCACAGGGAAGGCCTCAGGATGTTGGCGTAGCAGCCGGCCGAGGGCACGGAGGGCAGCCGGCGGCCCGGCAAGCTCCAACTCGCCGTCGTCGACGGAAAGACGGCAGCGCCGGTGATCATCCATCAGCGCGTTGTCCCGCACCTTGCGCGGACCCTCGCGTCGGACGGCGCCGCTTCCCCTCGGGGTGCGGATGGACCGACACGCGGCAACCCGCCGGCCCAAGCACCTGGCGGCCATTGCAGGGATACGGATGCCAAGGATTCACCCGCACATGCTGCGCCACACCTTCGTCACCACCATGCTCGACGCTGGCGTGAGCCTGCGCGACGTGCAGATCGCCGCCCGTCACGCCGATCCGCGCACGACCATGCGCTACGACCGCGCCCGCAAGAACCTCGACCGGCGCCTCAACTACATCCTCGCCGCGTACATGGCCTCTGGAACGTAGCGACCACAACGAACGGATCTGCCGATGACGGTGCGTTCGATCATGCTGATGACCATCCGCGCTGAACTATCGGAGGAACGCCCGGTCGTCGAAGCCCATATCGCGCATCTTCTCGTGGGAGAAGACAACCATGATGTCGTCGCCGGGGATGAAGACGCGCTGCATCTCCGGTGGCTGCGGGGTGGCAGCGACAAACCACACTGGTCCGGCGTGGAAGTCAATACGGAGTGCCGTCGGCAGGTCCACAGCGTGCGCGGGCCCGACGATGCTGCCATCGGCCCGCCGGCTCGGCCCCAGTTCCAGCCGCTCCCAACGGAAGGCGGTACCGCAAATCAGCGACCCGAGGTGCCGAGCCCAGGGACTCGCGGATTCGGGGTCCGGGCCGACCCGCTCCGGGCCGCCTTCACTCAGGACGAGGTGGTCCTCGATCGGGTCGTGGAAGACCTCGACGCCGTAGGGGTCGAAGGTAGCGGTCCAGGTCACCGTCGCGGGCCCGAGGTCGGTGGTGAGCTGAACGCCCATGACAGCGCGATGCCAATCACCGTAGTCCCATCGCGTCGGTTCAGGGCCGGGGTTATGGAGATCCCAGTAGTCGACTGCCGTAAGCCGCCGGCCTCGAAGGTCGCTCAGCTTCGCCTCGAAACGTGCACGCGGACCATCTGCCCCAGTTGCCAATTCCACGTCAGCATGCTCGCTGGTCATGGTCCCAGGCGCATGCTGTTTGCCGCTGATCGGCGTTGGACAGCGTCGATCCCTGGTTGTCGTTACTCAACTTCCATGTCGTGTTGACCGCACTGTGACGGCAGGCGTCGAGGTTGTATCCCAGTGGTCCAGCGTGACAAGAAATAGCTCAGGCATCACGGGGGATGACGGTGATCGACCGCAGGAGCACGGGCGGAGCAGCCGGGCACGAGCGCGGAGCGCCGCCGCAGGGTCGCACCAGCGTCGGCGCGACTGTCGCACTCGTGCTGTTGGCGATCCCGCTACTGCCGATCATGTGCTGCTCGGGCATTGAACTTGTCGTGTCCATGGCTCCGTCCGAGGCCTGCGCGCCCCCGTTCGTGCAGGACACGTCGGAGTGCGGACCCGAGCCGTTGGCCGTGCTTCCGACCGCGTTGCTGGCGGGCGGCTACGCCGCGGTGGCCGCTGTCGTGGCCTTCAGGGTCAGCCTGCCGCCCTGGAT